>JAUUZS010000531.1 GCA_030589835.1 Cyclobacteriaceae bacterium | reverse complement strand
TGTTGCTGCCAGTGTTTGTGCCCCATCAAGAGCTGGCCTTCTTACGGGCAGATTTCCTCATCGTTTTGGCTTTGAAGATAATCTCAATCATTGGAATGAAACCTTGCCCTCACAAGAGCAATTTCACGGGCTTAACCCTTCAGAACTTACAATTGCTGACCATCTTAAAAAAGCCGGATACCAAACAGCTCTTATCGGCAAATGGCATCTCGGTAGTGCCGATGTCCACCATCCAAATACAAGAGGTTTTGATTATTTTTGTGGGATGATCGGTGGCGGACATAATTATTTTCTTGACGAAAACAAAAATCATCTTGAAAGGAACGGGCTTCCTATTACATCCTTTTCCAGTGATTATATAACCGACTTTTTTACGGATGAAGCTTTGCAATGGATCGAAGATAAACAAGATACTACCTGGTTTTTGTTTATGTCGTATAATGCCCCACATACCCCCATGCAGGCAAAAAAGGAGGATTTAAAAGCATTTTCTCACGTAATGGATAAGGGTAGAAGAACTTATGCAGCTATGGTGCAGGCTTTAGACCGGGGAGTTGGGGAGATCATTCAAAAGCTTAAGGATGAGGGCTTGTATGAAAATACATTGGTGGTGTTTTTTAGTGATAATGGAGGGGCGACCATTAACCATAGCTGGAATGGCCCTTTGTCGGGATGTAAAGGAAATTGCAGAGAAGGAGGGATTCGTGTTCCTATGATATGGCAATGGCCGGATCAAATTCCTGCAAATAAACGTAATGATGCGGTTGTTTCAAGTCTCGATTTATTGCCTTCTTTTCTCTCTGCTGCAGGCGCAGTACCCATTGAAGCTCTGGATAGATCAGGAAATAAGGAAGTCCCCAGAACCTATGATGGAATGAATATTCTACCCTTAATAAAAGGAGAACAGCAAGCAAGCCAACGAAGATTGTACTGGCGCTTGCAAGGACAGGCGGCAATTCTTGATGGTGAGGACAAGCTAATCCGCTTAAGCCACAAACCAGCTGAGTATTTCAGACCCTTAGATGATATTGGTGAAACAGAGGATTTGTCGACAAAAAACAGTGAGAGATATTTGGAACTGTATGAATTATTATTCAATTGGGAAGTTACACTTCCTACATATCCCCATTTTTCCACATCACCATATTGGAAAGGAGAGTCGGCAAAGAATTATGAATCATGGAAACCTAAAGAGGAACCTAAGTAAAGTGACTTATCAATGTTAAGATATTATTTATTAATTCTTAGATGAAATAAATGAAAATGATAAAATTATTTTTAGGATTATTCCTTTTTTTCCTGATTGGCTTTATGACTGGCTGTCAAAATAAAGTACAGGATGAAACTATCTGCAAGTTGCCCACCAATAATAACCGCATCTGGATTGGCCCTGAATATTGGGCAAATCCATTGCAGGACTGGCAATTGAACAATGGACATATTGAGTGCATAACAAGTGGAGGGTTTCGGAGTGTATTTATACTGACCCATGAAACTGGAACACAAAAAGGTGATTTTACCATAGGTGTCCGGGCTAATAATATTAATCCAAATAATGACACACTAAGTGAAGGCTGGATTGGCTTCGAAATTGGTATCAGGGGTGAATTTAACGATTATCGCGACAACGCTATCCGAGGAAGAGGATTCCCAATTGGAATTACAACCGATGCTAAGTTATTTATCGGGAAAATGGATCCTGCCCAAAAAACTATTCCGGATATTTTATTGAGTGAAATCACAATTGAAATAAAGGCAAGCCAACAGGAAGATGGGAATTACGGTATATCAGTTCAAACTTATGATGATAGTGGTATGTCTGTAGGTGAATTATACCGAAAAAATATCCCTTCCGATTGGATAGAAGGCGGTATAGCTCTTGTGTGTCACAGCGGTCCGCTAGTCGAATTCCAAGATGAACGAAAATTATCTGATTATCCCGATTGGGGAACTGTCAAAGGAACACATCGAGGAGGAAATGTCAGGTTTAGATTTTCAGATTGGGAAATATCAGGAGATAAAATCAGTATTTTTAAAGACAGAACCTTTGGCCCCATTTTATTTTCACAATATACCTTAAGCAAAGGAATTTTGAAAATAACCGCCCAGATGCCCCCAATTGGAGATAAGGATGGGAGCGATATGGTTTTGCAAATAAATTCGGGCAAAAAATGGGATACCATATCACAGGCACCCATTGATTCTCTTTCCAGAACGGCAATTTTTAGGATTGAAAATTGGAATGGAACAAAAGATATACCTTATAGACTTGTTTATCAGCTTTATGATGAGGGAAATAAATTGAAAGATTATTATTTCAAAGGAATCATCCGTAAAGAACCATTAGATAAAGAAGAAATTGTGGTTGCAGCTTTTACAGGAAATAACGATTTGGGGTTTCCCAATAATGATATTGTTGAAAGTGTGAAATTCCATGATCCTGACTTGCTGTTTTTCTCAGGAGATCAAATCTATGAAGGAGTGGGAGGCTATGGTGCTCAAAGATCACCATTTGATAAATCAATTATTGATTATTTACGAAAATGGTATTTATATGGCTGGGCATATGGGGATTTAATGCGAGATCGTCCAACGATAGCTATACCTGATGATCATGATGTATATCACGGTAATATCTGGGGGGCAGGTGGAATTGCAACCCCAGAAGGGACTTATGGCGCCAAAGCTCAGGATAAGGGAGGTTATAAAATGCCAGCTGCCTGGGTAAATATGGTACAGAGGACTCAAACAAGTCACCTGCCCGATCCATATGACCCAACTTTGGTAGCACAAGGTATCCGGGTTTATTACACGGATTTGAACTATGCTGGACTCAGCTTTGCCATTCTTGAAGACCGTAAGTTTAAATCGGCTCCAAAAACACTATTACCTGAAGCGAATATATACAATGGTTGGGCGCAAAATAAATCATACAATGAAGCTGCCAATAGTGATGTTAAGGGAGCTGTATTGCTTGGTCAGCGCCAACTTGATTTTCTTGAAGAATGGAGTTTAGATTGGTCAAATAATATCTGGATGAAAGTGGTGCTGTCTCAAACCATCTTTGCCAATGTGGCTACACTTCCTGAGCCTGATAGTCATTCGGATGGAATAGTTCCACGACTCAGAATATTGAAAAAAGGAGAATACGCTCCCGATGATGTGCCTGTTTCGGATTTTGATTCCAATGGCTGGCCACAAGCAGGCAGAAACAATGCATTGAAGGCTATGAGGAAATCTTTTTCTTTTCATATT
>JAUUZS010000387.1 GCA_030589835.1 Cyclobacteriaceae bacterium | reverse complement strand
GGAGGTGGAGTACAAACCTATCAATGGACAGAAGAAGGAAATTTGACCCATCGATCCTAAGGATTTGAGAAATTTAGCTTTGTAAGGAGGTGGCAGGGCCAAAACCCCTCCGGTTTATTGATGGTCACTTATTCTGAACGCGGAGATTAAGCTTTTTAGCTGCTCGGCCTGATTTGATAATTCAGCTGATGAAGCAGACATTTCCTTGGCCGATGTAGCATTATGATTCGTTATCTCTACAAGTTGATGTACCGACGAGTTGATGGCCGCCACACCATTTTGCTGTTCTTGACTTGCCACTACAATATTATTTACGAGCGTGGCGCTTTTTGCAATTTCAGGGATAATTTTGTTCAGTTTCTCTCCGGCTAGCTGAGAGAGTTGATGTCCATGCAGCGATAATTCAGTGATTTCCTCTGACGCTTGTTTTGTTCTATCCGAAAGCCCTCTTATTTCCTGCGCGACGACGGCAAAGCCAACACCTACATCACCTGCTCTGGCGGCTTCTATAGCGGCATTAATAGAAAGTATCCCGGTTTTTCTTGCGATGTCCGAGATGACAGAAATTTTTTCGCTTATGGCCGAAACAGATTCTATGGTTTGCATGAATATCTCATTGCTCTGTTTCATTTCCTCAGATGATTTTTTTGATGTATCGCCCGTGATTATGGCTTTTTCGGTGTTCGAATTTATCCTCTCAACCATTTCTTCAATGGCGTTTGCGATGTCATTGGTTGTCGATGTTTGCTCGATCGCTTTTTGGTCTATTTTTTCTGACACCAATGTGATTTCTTTTCCAGCATTGGATAGCGAAAGTGCCGCTTTGTCAATATTTATCACAATCGAACTTATATTTTCTACGAATTGATTAAACCAGAAGGATAATTCTCCGATTTCATCTCTTGAATTAATAATCATGCGTTTTGATAAATTGCCATCCCCCCGGGCAATTTCATACATATGGTCCTTGATTTGCTTTAATGGCATTAAGGTCTGTCTTTCAAACAGCCTTAAGTTCATAAAAGTAAGCCCAATGATCACGAGAGATCCCACTATTAATTTTTCTAATATCACATTCGTGATGTCTTCGCTTCCATTATTGTGAAGGATTCCAATGACAGCACTCGTATAAAATACCGAAATACCTATAATACTCAACAGAAATAAAATGGTCATTTTGTTGGAAATCGTGAGGGGAGGGTATTTTGTAGAAAATGGCAGGCCTTTTGTGTATTCCTCTAAATGTTTGTTCATGATGATATAAAACGGAATGGCGAAGAGAAAAACAATGGGAACGCCAATTGCTATGCCAAGCAAGAATTCGGTGGTGTCGATAAAATCCAACGGTAACAATACGGGAAAGTCTCCTAATGTTGTATAAATTGGTAGGATCACCATGAAAAATCTTGGAAGGAAATACGCGCTTTTTTGAGCTTTCTCCAGATTTTGGGGCGAGGGGTTTTCATGGTAAATGGTGATGGCTTTTATTTTATTTTTTACAATAAAATATATGATCGAAGCAACCACGGCTACATAGCCGGGAATATTTATTCTAAACAATATTTCCCACATTTCTTCCGTACTCCACACATTAAAATACCATGCAGAAATCAACCATGAAACAGGAGGCAATAAAAATGTGCCAATAAACCATGAAAGTATTTTTGTTTCTTTTCTCATTTTCTTGAAGGAAAAAATTGAAAGTAGTGGACTAGCGGTGCCTTACATTTTAAGGCCTGTAAAATTAAATATTTATAATAAAAAATAGAGTAGACCAGAAAAGTCTAATGCCTCAGGTCAATGAAATAACCCTAAAATCGTATAAAAGCCAATGTTTTTTTACTATATATTCTCTGTCTGAATATGCAAAATCGCACGAAGGTAACCATTATGAAATTTTAAATTGCAATATAATCACATTCGGCAGATGCAAGCCCTTTTCGATCCATGCAACCAAAGGATGCATGGCCCCTACATAAAACCCCAAGTTTCATTATGGAGTGTAAAGGCGATTGGAAGTTGGATAACCCTTGCAAGCTCTAAATCAACTTCGCAGACCCATTATCTAAATAAATGGTGCAATCGCCATGATTTTGGAGGATAGATGCCGGGTGTAAATTGCTGACATCGCCCAACACACAATCCTTCACTGCCTGTGCTTTTCGCTCATCTGGCACCGAGCAGATGATGCTTTTGCTCTTCATGATTTGTTTTATCGACATGCTGATGGCTTGTGTAGGCACATCTTCCAATCCTTTGAACCAGCCTTCGCCCACTTGCTGCATTCTGCATTTTTCATCCAGATCGGCAACCAGGTAAGGATCAGTTAGCTCAAAATCTGCCGGAGGATCGTTGAAGGCCAAATGCCCGTTTTCACCAATGCCCACCAATGCAACGTGAATGTCGACCACATCAATCAACCTTTTTAACCGTTCACATTCATCTTGTGGATTTTCTGCACTTCCGTTGATGAAATGAAAATTTTTCACTGCTCCTACTTTTTCAAGAAATCGTTGTTTGAGATACAATCTGAAACTAGCAGGATGATTTTCGCTAATGCCTACGTATTCATCCAGATGGAAAACTGTGACTTTTGACCAATCAACAATATCATAATTGATGAGCGATTTTAAGGTCTCGAATTGACTGGCTCCGGTTGCCAATATGATATTTGCTTCGTTATGATCATGAATGGCAGCTTCAATTTTTAATCCAGCCTGATTTCCCGCCGCTTCGCCCATTGCCTGTGGAGTCTCAAAAGTTTTAGTTTGCATATTTTTATTTGAAAAATAAGCCCAAATTTATGGTAATATTTGTAAATTTCACTACGGAAATGGATAGAATTGTGAAATATTAGTATACGCTGAAAAAGATTTTTTAACATTTAATGTTCACGTGTGCATTAATTTATTACATTTGGTTTTAAGTCCTTTAATTTTAATATAAACAAGCATGGCAAAAGTATCATTTGATGACCTGAATAATAAAGTCTGTGTACTCACCGGAGGCGGTGGAGTAATTGGAAAAGCCTTGGCAATGGGCCTCGGATCAATCGGAGTTAAAACAGCATTACTGGATTTGAACAAAGAGATGGCAGATAAGGTAGCTGCAGAAGTAGAGGCAGCAACCGGGAGCAAATCAATTGGGGTCGAAGCAAATGTACTTGATAAAGCATCGCTCGAAAGCGCAAAGAAAGTGGTGAATGACACGCTGGGAAAAATTAACATGCTTATAAATGGAGCTGGGGGCAATTCGCCAAAAGCCACTTCCGGTGCAGAGACCATGACCCCTGACCTGAAAAAAGATTTAAGTAGTACGTTTTACGGATTGGATATTAAAGGCTTTGAATTTGTTTTCAACCTAAATTTCATGGGAACGATCCTTCCAACGATGGTATTGACCACCGACATGCTCGATGAGGGTGGCGTAGTGCTGAATGTTTCTTCGATGAGTGCCTTTAGGCCCTTGACAAAAGTACCTGCCTATTCAGCCGCCAAGGCATCGGTCAACAGCATTACCGAATGGCTTTCCGTGCATTTGGCACCAATGGGAATTCGGGTAAATGCGATTGCCCCGGGATTTTTCCTGACCAATCAAAACCGTTTTTTACTTACGGATGAAAAAACCGGTGAACTGACTTCTCGAGGGCATAAAATTATTGATAATACGCCCATGGGAAGATTCGGTGATGTTGAAGAATTGCAAGGCACCGTGAATTACCTGATGTCAGATTTATCGAAATTTGTGACCGGTATTGTAATAGCCGTTGATGGAGGATTTAATGCATTTAGCGGAGTGTAATTAATTATAGTCGTAGCTATGAGTATGGAGCAAACCTGGCGATGGTACGGACCGAATGATCCCGTAACTCTTGCCGACATCAGACAAGCTGGCGCCACAGGAATCGTAACGGCATTACATGAAATTCCTATCGGGGATGTATGGCCATTAGAGATACTTAAAGACAGAAAAAAATTTATCGAGTGGGATGATAGTAAATCGCCTGCAAAAGAAAGGGGCCTCGTTTGGTCCATAGTAGAAAGCATCCCGGTTCATGATAGCATCAAGCTTGGAAAACCTGATCGTGATGAGTGGATTGAAAGGTACAAACAAAGTATTCGAAATGTTGGCGAGGTAGGAGTGAAAACCCTCGTCTACAATTTCATGCCCGTAGTGGATTGGACCAGGACCAACCTGGAATTTGAATTGGGTGATGGCGCCAAAGCGCTGGCTTTTGAAATGCTGGATTTTGCTGCATTTGATATTTATATCCTAAAAAGGCCAAATGCGGCAAGCAGCTATTCAAAAGAGATTTTGGAACTGGCAAAATCAAAATTCGAATCCCTTTCATCTGAGCAAAGATATATCCTTCAGAAAAATATTATTGCCGGACTTCCGGGAGCGCAGGAAGGATATACGAATGAGCAATTCCAGGAAAAGCTGAATGAATATGCAGAAATAAACGATGCAAAGTATCGTGAAAACCTGACCTATTTCCTTAAGGAAGTCATTCCTGTAGCGGTTGAGTCGGGTGTGAAAATGGCGATCCATCCTGATGATCCTCCCGTATCCTTATTTGGCTTGCCAAGGATCGTAAGTACTGAATCTGATCTGGACTTTTTGCTAAATGTTGTTGATTCCCCCTATAATGGATTCACTATGTGTACAGGTTCTTATGGTGTAAGGCCGGATAATGATTTGGTTGGAATGATAGAACGACATGGAGCAAAACTGAATTTTGCCCATTTGCGAAGTACCCAGCGCGATGCCATGGGAAGCTTTCATGAAGCAGGTCACCTGAGAGGGGATGTGGATATGTTT
>JAUUZS010000470.1 GCA_030589835.1 Cyclobacteriaceae bacterium | reverse complement strand
GACAGCACAGTATTTCATCGGATCATGAAAGATTTCATGATCCAGGGAGGTGATGTAAATGCGAAAAAAGGGAATAAAAATAAAATCGAATATACGATCCCGGCAGAATTTGTGGATACGCTCATTCATCGTAAGGGCGCTCTGGCAGCCGCACGACAACCTGATAATATAAATTCAGCTAAGGCGAGTAGCGGATGCCAATGGTATATTGTTCAAGGTAAAATTTTCTCCAAAGAGGAACTTACCATTGATATGCAAAAAATAAGTCAATATATGAGGCGATTGATGCAAAAGCCCGAATATGCCGATCTTCAGGAAGAACTGTCAAGGATTTATTACGAGCAAAGTCAGGAAGCATATGGCAAAAAGCTGATAGAAATGAAGCCTATTTTAGAAAAAGAATTTGATACTTCCTTCGAAAAAGGTTTTCCTGAGGATCGATTAAAAGTGTACACCACGGTTGGAGGCGCACCTCATTTAGATGATGCCTACACGGTTTTTGGACAAGTAGTTGAAGGATTGGAGATTGTAGATAAAATTGCTGCCGTGGAAACCGGTGACATGGACAAGCCTATAGAAAATATCTATATGACTGTAGAAGTTGAGGAGGTGAATATCAAAAAACTCAATAAACTTTACGGAACACACTAGGGAGTAAATAATATTCCGATCGACAATTCATATCCGGTAAAGTCTAATTGTGCATCTTTGAAAAAAGCTGATTCTTCTGCAATCATGTCACCATTGGCAGGGATGCCTTTATATGTGCCTTTCAAATCAAGTGGTGAGGAACCCGACAAATAATAGGCTTCCAGGCTTATGCCAAATTTCTTTGAGAAATAAATAATATATTCAACTCCAAAGTGGTATCCATATCCAAGGTTATTGTGGACGGAAAAATCAGAGTTCAGCACTTCCCAGCCGAGATACTCCATTAATTCTCTATCCAGATTGCCTTCGTTGATTTTTGTGTCAAAATTGTAGAAAAGAAATCCACCTCCTTTGATTTTGAATGCCTGATTGTCAAAGTTGAAGGTAATTACTGCCTCTAATGGAACCATCATTGAAAAAAATGGACCAACCAAAGGTAGTTTGGACTCATATGGCATACCTTTAACACCCATGCCGGAAATTCTATAAAGTGTGAATCCTGACTCAATCGCAAAAAAATTGGTTAGATCAAATCCAACTCCGCGTATTGAAAATGGTGTAACGGGGACAGAAAAATAACCGTTTTTGGGAATGAAGTAAGAAAATGACAATCCAAAATCCTGGGCATTCACGATCAATGAAGCAAGGACAAAACAAGGTATTAACAACAATTTTTTCATGTTCGATAAAGTAAAATGGAAACCCAAAAAAAGGCATAACTATGCGCCTACAATTTAGTGCTTCTTGTTTACAATGAAAAAACGTGGTGAAGGGTATGAAAAAAAGCGGGATAAACCCGCTTTTCTAGGAATTTACTTTAGAATAATGATTTATAAAATACTCTTCAAATTTTTGGGCAAGCTCATTTTCATTTTCTGCTTTCATGGTGTTCACCAGATCATTGAGAATGAGTAGATTCTTCTGTGTCTCATTGCCCACGTTGAGGTTGTATTCTGTGAAATAAGTTAAAGATTCATTGGCCCTCTCTCCAATTACTTCTGCAATTCCCCTGGCTTTATCTTTTTCTCCTAACCTGTAAAGTAGTTTCACCATTTGAGATGAAGTATAATCGTATTGAATGGAAATATCAGGTATGGCTTCAAGGGATTTGTTGAGTACATTCTTAGCCTTTTCCAGTTTGCCTTCGCGGATGAGTGCATTGGCCAGACTATTAAGCGTTGACCTATGATTTAATGCAAAATTTCTGTGATCAATGGAATTATACACCTTTGGATCATTAAGCCCACGAAATCTAAATTCATTCATTACGTTGTCGTACATGATATCCGTATTCACAAATTCACTTCTTGGATTTGGGTTTTTCACCGGAAGAAGCCTGTAGGTATTACCTTCCTGAACCACATAATCATTTAAATTTACACTGACACCTTGTAGTGATGTGTTGTTGAAGTATATAGGTCTTTCCCAATTATTATTTGCAATAAGATCCAGGATCATCAAGGTGTTTTTCTCTAATCCTCCCTTTTTAAGGTTAAATTCCATTCTATTTGTAAGGAATTGAATTTTGTTTTCAGGAACGATATTTCTCTTTTTAATGTCCGCAGTATCGATTTCCAGAAATAAGGACTTCGAAGGCACCGAATTGTATTTGCCAAACTTTGTAGGAACCTGCAATCCAGGATGATCATCACGTATCAGTTTTAGGTACTGATTCAAATTAATAGCGGCTCCTTTTATGCTCGGATTTTCATAATGCGGTAAGTAATCATTTGGCCCTCCCTGACGATAATTTTTTGTTGTTAAAGAAAAAGGCAATGGCTGAGATTCGTACGCAGGTCGGGTCATCTGGTCAATATACCAGTCTGTATTGAAATAACTCAGCACGATTACGCGTACATCCGTTCGATAACCCTCTACTTCCTGGATGTACCACAATGGGAAAGTATCGTTATCGCCGCCGGTGAAAAGGATGGCGTTTGGTTCACAAGAAGCAAGGAAATTCCGTGCTGAATCTACGGAAAAATATCTGTTGGAGCGGTTGTGATCATCCCATCCTTCAGCAGCCATAATACCTGGAACAATAAGGCAAATTGCTGTAGCAATGACAGCGCCATTTACATCGTTCTTCATTTTTTCAGACAACCATTTTCCAAAAGCCATCGCACCAATTCCTATCCACATGGCAAATACATAGAAAGAACCTGCATAGATATAGTCTCGTTCCCTCGGCTCAACAGGTGGGGAATTTAGATAAAGCACAAGAGCAATTCCTGTTAGGAAAAACAGTAACAAAAGCACGTAAAAATCTTTTTGCTTTTTATTGTATTGATAAAACATGCCTACAATCCCCAGCAAAAGTGGGAGTAAGAAAAAATTGTTTCGGGCTTTATTATTCGCGAATTCATCAGGTATATCTTTTAGTGCATCCCAAGGAGCCAGCCAGTCAGCGTGCTGTATATCACTTGCTCGGCCTGCAAAATTCCATAGAAAATAACGCATATACATATGTCCCAGCTGATAGGAGAACATGAACTTGAGGTTATCAATAAAATTTGGTGTTTCATTATCTTTCAAACCCATATACTCCCGATAGAGCTTAACATGTTTGGGGTCTGAACTATAGGCTCTGGGTAAAATGGTTGTTCGTTTAGGGTCATAGATATGTTCGATCTTTCGATCAGATATCTCGTATTTTTTTTCTCCTTTTATATATACAGGTGAGCCTTGTTTCTGATCAGTGACCTGGGCATCAAAATATTGTCCGCGGAACAGTGGCCGGGAGCCATATTGTTCCCTTTTCAGATAAGAAACAAAAGACATGATATTTTCCGGATTATTCTCATCAATAGGTGGATTGTAGTTTGATCTGATCACCAATGATGTATAGGATGCATATCCAATCAGGATAAAAGCTAAGCTAATTAAAGCAGTATTTAAAAGCACTTTTTCCTTGAGATTGGAATAGTAAATACCATACACCAGCGCTCCAATTAACAAAACTCCAAATAAAATAATGCCTGAGCCAAATGGTAAACCAATGGAGTTCACGAAAAATACCTCAAGAGATCCTACTACTGACGGAAATCCCGGTATGATAATATTGTTAATTAATATTACGATAAACCCACTTACCAGAAATGATGCGATAACGCCATTTCTTGTTGCTTTATGTTTTTTGAAATAATAAATAAGTCCTAATGCAGGAATAGTCACCAGGTTCAATAAGTGGACTCCAATAGAAAGTCCCATCATATAGCTGATGAGAATTATCCATTTATTCGCCAGACTTTCATCTTCAATGACCTCCCATTTCAGTATTGCCCAGAACACAAAGGCTGTAAAAAATGAAGACATCGCATAGACCTCAGCCTCAACTGCCGAAAACCAAAATGAATCCGAAAACGTATAAGCCATAGCGCCAACAACTCCTCCACCTATTAAT
>JAUUZS010000418.1 GCA_030589835.1 Cyclobacteriaceae bacterium | reverse complement strand
TAAGAGGCAATTTGTGCAGATGCGGTACCCAACCAAATGTATTTAAGGCAACCCTGGCAGCATCAAAAAAAATGTAAATCATGGAAACTAAAAAGATAAAATTACCACACGGAATTCCTGGCCATAATTTAGGAGAAATTGAACGGGAGGTGCCTATAAGCGAACCTCCGGCTTGGCCAATTAATGATAAATTAAAGTATGTAGGGAAGCCTGTTAAACGATATGATGCCCTTGCAAAGGTGACAGGGAAGGCGAAATTTACAGCCGACATGCAACTCCCGGGAATGCTCTATGCCAAATTCCTCAGATCAAATACACCGCATGCCAAAGTAAAATCTATTGACACAAGTAAGGCGGAGAACTTGTCGGGCGTATATGCGGTGCATATCATGAAAAATGATGACAATGAATATCCTGATGTGAAATTTGCAGGGCAACCCCTGGCAGGAGTTGCGGCATCAAGTCTGGCCATTGCTGAGGCCGCCGTCAAATTGATTGACGTGGATTATGAACATTTGGAATATGTAATAGATGTTGAGGAAGCTCAGAAACCTGAAGCGCCATTGGTATATACTGTGGATGTTGAAGCTAAAGAAGATGCCGGTGATGTGGGCGTAACCCATGACGGACTCAAAGCAAATGGAAATGTGCGAGGCCCGTCGACCGGAAGTTTTTTTGGCGGTCCAAGAGGGGATTTACAAAAAGGATTTGATGAGGCGGATGTGATCCTGGAGCAAGTTTATCGTACTCAGGTACACACCCACGTACCTTTGGAAACTCATGGGGTAGTGGTAGACTGGAAGCCGGGAAACATGATGGTATATGCTTCAACCCAAAACACCAAAAATTTCAGAAGTGAACTGGCAGAATATTTTGAAATTTCTGAAAGTGAGGTACGTGTGATTTCAGAATATACAGGCGGAGGATTTGGTGCTAAGCATAGTGCCGGCACATACGGCCCCATGGCAGCAACTTTATCAAAGAAAACAGGGCGGCCGGTTTGGCTGATGCTTGACCGTAAGGAAGAACATATCGCTGAAGGGAACAGACCAAATTCCATCCAATATTTAAAAATCGGAGCAAAGAAAAATGGTGAGCTGACAGCGATTCAGCAAAAATCTCATGGTACGGCAGGCGTTTCATTAGGTGCCGGAGTAGGTCGAATTGCTCAGGTATTGTACGAATGTCCCAATTTTTCTACTGAACAATACGATGTGTTTACCAATGCCGGTCCCGGTGCCGCATGGAGAGCCCCGGGAAATGTCCAGGGAGCGTTTGGTGTGGAACAAGCCATAGACGAAATAGCCGAAAAAGTAGGCATAGAACCATTGGCATATAGGGCTATTATTGATAAAAGTGAAATAAGAAAAGTTGAGCGTCAAAAAGGAGCTGATCGATTCGATTGGTCAAGGAGAAAAGCACCAGGATCAGACAAGGGGCCAATTAAAAAAGGTATGGGCATGGCACAATCTACCTGGCCACGATTTGTACACCTGGATTCTACTGCCGAAGTCCGGATATTAAAAGGAGGAGCAGTCGAAATCAGATCGAGTGTTCAGGATATCGGTACGGGCACGAAAACGATATTGGGGCAAGTTGTTGCAGAAGAATTAGGCATTGCGGTTGAGGATGTGACGGTGCTGATCGGTGACACGTTATTTCCAAACGGACCAAGCTCCGGCGGTAGCGTTGCCACAGGATCCATTACCCCACCGGCAAGAAATGCAGCATACAAGGTGAAGCTGGAATTGCTGGAGCAGGTAGCAAAAAAGCTTGAAGCAGAAGCAGCGAACTTAGTAATTGAAGAGGGCAAAATATTTGACAAGACAGATGCATCTAAAACAATGTCCTTTAAAGATGGATTGAAAGGAATGCGCACAGGTCAGATCATTGCCACGGCATCCCGGTCTGACGACTATGGAGGATTCCAGCAGGATTGGGGATTGGCTTATGGAGATTTAGGGTCGGTTCAGTTTGCAGAAGTAACAGTAGATACAGAAACCGGCTTTGTGAAAGTAGATAAAATTGTCGCAGCGCATAGTTGCGGTCGACCTTTGAACACTGCCCAGGTGGAAAGTCAGATTAATGGAGGTATAATTCAGGGCATATCCTATGCGCTTTATGAATATAGGGTTATGGATAATGAAACCGGCTGCATGATGAATGCCAATGTAGATCAATACAAGATGCCCTATTCTATGGAAATTCCTGAAATTGAGTCCATCATTATCGAAGATTACTCTGGAACTTCATCAACCGATGCCTACGGAATTGGCGAGCCGGCAAATATTGCTACTGCGGTAGCCGTAGCAAATGCGGTTTACAATGCAATTGGGGTTCGGATTTATGAAATTCCAATTACTCCTGATAAAATACTTAAAGCTTTAAATAAAATTTAATAAAAAAACCATGAATAAATTCAGTTGGTACGAAGCTACCTCGGTAGAAGATGCATTGGATAAAGTGAATGCAACTGCTTCGGATATTCTCGGAAAAAAGCCAAACGGATCTTCAGTGATATTTAAAGCTGGAGGCATTGATTTACTCGATTTGATGAAGGAAGGATTAGTAAATCCTGCTACCATCATCAGTGTAAAAAAGATTCCTGGTTTAGATGAAATGGAATATGATGATACATTAGGTTTAAGGATCGGTGCAAACGTTACGCTTGAAGAACTGGAATCCCATAAGGTGATCAGTGATAAATATAAGGCACTCCATTTGGCTGTAGCTCATGCCGGTACGCCTCAATTGAGAAACTCGGCCACCCTGGGAGGAAATCTTGCTCAACGGACGAGGTGCTGGTATTTTCGATCTATCGATCATCAATGCTACAGAAAAGGGTCGGGTATGTGTTATGCGCAAAAAGGAGAAAATGAGTTTCATGCCATCATCAAAAATGATCCATGCGCCAGCGTGCATTCTTCTTCGGTTTCCACAGCGCTCATGGCATTTGGTGCCTCAGTTGAAATCGCCTCTTCAAACGGAAAGAGGAGAAGTGTCTCCATGGAGGAGTTCTTTGTTCATCCGGATGAGGATAGCCGTACCGAAAATATACTTAACTCAAACGAATTAATCACTGCGGTTGTGATTCCTCCTGCAAAATCAGGAACGAAGAGCCACTACATTAAGCAAGGGGCAAGGGAGTCACACGATTGGGCTATAGCCGATGTCGCCGTGGTCATGGAAATGTCAGGAGGAAAATGTAAAAAAGCAGAGATTGTCCTTGGCGCTGCTGCCCCTGTACCCATGAAAGCTGTAGAAGCAGCAGAGTTACTGAACGGAAAGTCGATCAATGAAGCCTTGGCGATTGCTGCCGGTGAAGCATCCATGAAAAGCGCCACGCCTCTTGCGGGGAACGCCTATAAAGTACCTATATTCAAAACCATTGTAAAAAGAGCCATCCTAAAGTCTGTATGATATGAAAAGTGTAAAACCTGTTGATACGAAATTTTGTAGGTTTCTGAAAGCGAAGAATCCTTTTGGCACACTCGAAGGAGGCGATAACGATTGGTATGTGATGGAAGATGCAAATACCATCTATTGGTGTGTGAAATCTATGGGAGCAGGAGGGCCGGACAACGGGCCAATCGATCCAAGATTGTGCGTCAGTGGCCGGAGATGCTATAAGGAAAGAGATTAGGGCTTTAGTTTGTAAAACTCACCTATATGCTGTACAAATTGAATGTTGTTCAAGTCAGTTTATCAGATTTTGAATAATAGAACAATTGAATAATAGAACAATTGAATGTTGAAATGAAAGAAAAACATATAACTCGAATGCTTTCCTGGGTGGTTTATTTTATTTCTCAATTCTTCATTCAAATGTTCGAATGTTCTTAATTCATTTTGAATCGGCATCAGGTGACTTCCTACACAGTGGCTTCAATTTCCAATTGATATAGGCACTTAAGAAACCAAACTAACCAATCCCGAATACGGGACAGGCTATGTTGTTAGTTTGAATGTTGTCCATATTAGTCAAGAAATCCGATGGTTCTTTAATTTAGAAAGACAAAGAGTGGGAAGATAGTATTTAAAATTGCCTCCAGCCAGCTTCGGTTTCAAGATCGATAAAAATTGCCGGATTAAATCCTGATAATACAGGCGCGCAGGCCTGGCAAAACAGCAAGGGTGTGTTGGAATTGCGGGTAGGCAGCATTGTTTTGTCTTGATTTTTCTTTGGTTCGTTTCTTTTCATCAAGGAAAAGAAATGAACGACCAGCCAAGCCTGAAGTATCCATCTCATAACAGGAGAATACAAACATGCTGATTTAAAGTTTGAGGGTAAGCGGTAAAATAGCGGCCCACGAAGTGGCTTCAATTCCCAATTGATATAGTACCTAAATTCTAATATTAGTGTATTTTTTTTGTAGAATATTATTCTGCATTAGCAATTGATTGTTAATCAGCCTTTGTTATAATTTTGAATATCAAACGCCGATTAGCGATTTTAGATGAGTACTTCTAAATTCCTTATTCCTTGTTCGATATTCGTTATTCATATGAATAT
>JAUUZS010000012.1 GCA_030589835.1 Cyclobacteriaceae bacterium | reverse complement strand
GGCATCTTTACCATTGACACGGCTAAAGGAAGTCTCTTCTTTTACACCGAAATAAACTTGTGCAAGGTCTTTGATCCGTATATCCCGGCCGGGCAATATTTGAATATCCCTGATGTCGTTGAGGTCCGTATATTCGGCAGTGATGTTTACAAAATACCTGAGATCAAAGTCATACACCCTGCCGGCATATACCTTGTCCATTCCATTTTGGTTGATCGCATTTCGAATTTGAAAAGGCGTAATCCCGTATGATTTATAGGCGTCAGGGTCAAGGATGATCTCTACAGATTTTTCCCTTCCACCAAAAACATTTGCCGCAGCAATGCCATCAATATTTTCAAATTCTGCTGCAATGTCTTCATCGGTCACATTTCTCACCCGGTCAATACCCCCGCTGCCTCTTACCTGCAAACTCATAAATTGATTTACCATTTGCTGGATATCTACCTTTTGTACCATCACGGTAAATTCTTCTGGGAGGCTTTGCTTGATGGCATCGATTTTTTCCTGGAGTTTCAGGTAGGCATATTTCATATTCGCCTGCTGGGTGTAGGAAACATAAATTATCCCCTGACGATTTTGTGCATAGGATTGAATTTCTTCTACATCTTCCAATGTGCCAATCAATCCTTCCAGGGGAATAATAGCCTGGTTTTCCATGTAGGATGGATCTACCTCCAGCCGTGAGCTAACCTGAACTACCAGAGAGGGCAATTCCACACTTGGCAGTAATTCCATCGGAAGGTTTTTATACGATATAAACCCGAGCATGCTGAGCCCGATAAAGATCATACTAATAAAGACTTTTCTTCGGATGATAAACTCCATTTCCCTACGCCGCTATTTCGTCAGATTTATTTTTTCCTGTGATCCAATGAATAAACTGATCAAAAACAGCATATACACATGGAATCACAATTAATGTCAGGATAGTGGATGTAATCAGTCCTCCTATTACTGCCAGGGCCATCGGCGACCTCAATGAAGCGCTTTCACCCATACCGATGGTTAAGGGCAGCAGCGCCAGAATAGTGGTAAGGGAGGTCATGATGATAGGACGTACCCTTTGCTTACCTGCCCCAATTATGGCATCTATTGTCGTTTGTCCGGACCTTTTCAATTGATTTATCGCATCCACCAAAATAATCGAATCATTTACGGCAATTCCTACCAACATAATAATGCCGATATAAGCCATGATATTTAATGTATTTCCCAGAAAAAAGAAGATCAATATTGCGCCTACTCCAGCCAGAGGAATGGTGAGCAGGATGGTGAATGGATGGATCAGCGATTCGAATTGAGCGGCCAAAACCATATACACGAGAACCACCGACAGGATAAGCGCGAAACTGAGACTCTCCATAGATTCTTTGCGTAGGAGCTCTTCGCCAGCTACCGTGATTTTATAGTTTGCCGGAAGGGTAATTTCGGCAAGCTGAGATTCAATTTTTTTGATCACCTGGTCGAAATGCAATTTCGGATGGTATTGGGCGGTAACTTCTGCAATCCTATTTTGATTTCTACGGATGATTTCTCTAGGAGACACGTCAGCGGAAATTTTTGCCAGGTCGCTGAGAAGGATCAGTTCATTGCCCGAAGATATTTGTATGTTGCCCAGCTCCTTAACGGAGACATCGGGAAGTTCGATGGTGATGTCTTTCAGCTCTCCTTCACTTTCGAAGTCCCCAACTTCTGTGCCTGTCAACTGTTCCTGTACCTGTGATATAATATTATCTACACTAAGGTTGAACAGGCCTGCCTGATGGCGATCGATGATCACATCCAATTCAGGTGCCCCACCTTCCATAGAAGTTTTTATATTAAATAACTCTTCCATGCTTAGCAATTTCTGCTTTACAGTTTTCGAAAGCGAATCTATCAGCTCAAGGTCATCGCCTTGCACCTCCACAATAATGGGAGCTACATCCGTTCCCAGGATGGATTGTAAGGCACTTTCATCCTGTATAAATTCGACCTCCAATCCAGGGATATCTTCCATCATGGTACCCAGTGCATTAATGGCTTTTGAAGAAGACACGGCATTTTCTTTATCCAATATCACCTTAATGCTACCGGAATTTTCATCCTCAAAGACCGCCTGGGCATCTGAAGATTCTGTACCGGAAGGGCCTACATGTGTATAAATATTTTTTACCTGCTCACCAAGAAGATTCCTGATCATGGTTTCCAGGCCTTCAGCTGTTTTATCGGTACGTTTCAACTGCGTGCCTTCTGTCAGTTTGAAATTGACGACAAATTCGTTGCTCTCGGTTTTCGGCATAAATTCATTGCCGACATATGGGAAAATAAGGGCTGTTCCGCCGGTTAATATAATCGCCAAAGCAATCACCACCCATTTGACTTTTAATATTTTTTCCAGTACCGAAGGATACCAACTGAATTTTACCGACTTGCTTTGGACAGTCTTCTTAGCATTTTTAAAAAACTTGTTAAACAGCATGGGGATAAAAAAGATGGCCACAAACAGGGAGGAAATAAGTGAAAATGCCACAGTCCATGCCTGATCTTTAAAAAGCTCTCCTGACACCCCCTGAAGATATACTATAGGCAGAAAAACAATAATTGTAGTGATGGTTGACGCCGTAATGGCCCCTCCAACTTCGGCAGCCCCCTTGATTGCTGCCTCTCGCACAGTGAGCCCTGATTCCAGGTTGCGAAAAATATTTTCCATGACAATAATGGCATTGTCCACCAGCATGCCTGCGCCCAGGGCAAGTCCGCCCAGGGTCATGATATTCAGGGAAAGACCATTGAAATACATCAAGTTGAAAGTAGCCACAATCGATACCGGAATGGCGATACTGATCACCAAGGTTGTACCTATGCGCCTGAGAAAAACAAATAATACCACAATGGCCAGCACAATGCCGAACAGGGCTGATTCCCGAACTTCATCAATTGCACCAGAAATAAAGGTCCCCTGATTTTGCACGACGGTGAATTTGTAACCGGGCAGCGCTTTTTGAATGTTGAGAATCGCTTTGTCCAGCGTTTCCACGACCTTAACCGTATTGAATTTTGGCTCTTTATAAATGGATAGGCCAATACACCGTTCCCCATTGATGCGCACAATATTTTCAGGGTCTTTATTTTTAAATTCAATGGTCGCCAGATCTTTCAGAAAAACAGGTGTTTTTTCCAATAAATTGTTGTCGTCGGCAGGGTTGATGAAGGTCACGATGATATTCCCGATGTCCTTTAGGTTTTTAAGGACAGTTTCCCCTTTTATCACATATTTCAATCCCATTTCCTCTATAGATCCGCCCGATACATTTCGGTTGTAGTTCTGAATCTGACGTGATATATCGCTAGTAGTGATATTGTAGGCCTGAAGCAGATAATTATCCGTATGGATAACTACCTCACCAATTTCTTGTCCCGATAGTGTGACATCGGCAATACCTTCAAGCCTTATCAGCTCATTGCGAATGTAATTTTCTGATGTCTTTCGCAGATCGTCCAAATCTGTAATGGTCTCGTGTGTCATGGCTACTACAAGGACAGGTGTTGCATTCGGATCAAACTGACTAATGTTAATTTCGTCGAGCAATACTTTTTGGCTGTAGTTGGTAAGTGCTTTCTGAAGATCCAGAAATGCCTCATCCATATCCTTATCCCAATTGTATTCAACAGTGATCAGGGCAGAGCCAACTTTTGAAACGGAGGACACGCCAATCACATCCGATTGCCGGATAGACAACGATTCTATGTTATCGACATATTGCTTTTCAATTTCTTCAGGCGGCTTTTCTCCGGCCTTGATTTCAACAAATATTTTAGGATTGTTTAAATCGGGAAACAAGTCAATACCCAGCTTGCTGAAAGAAATATAACCAAGCAAAAGCACTCCCAGCACAAACATGAGCACCGTTACCGGATATTCTACGGAAAATTTGGTGAATTTACGCATAGTTTATAGTAGACTAAGAGTGAAGCAAATCCTGTGATGTAAACGCATTACTTGTGCCTTTGTGCTCAGCTGAAATGGTAATATAATCGTCATTTGCTTATTGTCTTATTTTGTAAATCAATATCTTTTTTTGCTTCCCTCTAATGTTTCGAGCAACAGAACAAGCCCTGTCCCTGCAGAAAGATTGGGACTAATTGTCCAGTACTACATTAATCCAAAATTCTATCGGCGAACTCAGGCCAGATGTATCGGAGCCTCTGGACATACCGCCCCCGGACTTACCTCCACCACGCATTCCTCCTCCTCCGCCACCGGACATTCCACCACCCATTCCACCGCCAGACATACCGCCGCCTCGCATCCCTCCTCCGCCAGACATTCCCCCTCCAGAAGAGGGCATTTCCAAATATCCGGAAACAAATCCTACTGTTAGAGCAGCAGTTTCTGGTGATTGATTGTTGAATAATCTGGTAAATGGAATGATCAGTTCATACGCAAGCTCATCATGTGGTGTAGCTTTTACACCCACGTTAATATCGGATGTATTGGAATTTACATTAATATTTTCCTCCATATCCAAATTGGTATAAACACCCAAAAGAGAGATCGTACCGAGCATTTTATTGATATCAAGTTGTGCCTGTCGGCCACCTTGTTTCATTTCTGCCATTCTGCTTTGCCTGAAGGATTCCATATCCTGAGGTAAAGGATATTGAATAGAAATATCCATTTTCTTTTTTCCTTTTGTGTTGAAATATACTGTAAATCCTGTTTGCAGTATTTTTATTATGGATGCCCTGTCTGCGGTATGAAACAAAATGTGCAAATTATTCTCATCATTAGAAACCTGATATAAAATTTTACTTTTGTCTTCGAGGTAGCCGCGATCGCTGGAGGACAGATTTTGCTCGGATATACTGTTAACAGTTTTCAACGAGGAGCAACTGGCAAAAAGTACAAGTAAAAGTAAAGCTGTAATTTTCATAATATAAATAGCCTTTAAGGGGGTCAATACCAAAGTGATGTGAAATGATTTAATTAAGGTTTATTAACGGATCACTTTCACTTTGGACCGGTTTCTTAAGGTTTCAAAACCACTAATGATCAACCGTTCATCTTTTTTCAATCCCTTCAGTATCTCCACATCCGTGGCACTTTCTAAACCCGTGGTGACAAGTCTTTCCGATGCAGCACCACGTTCCACCACAAAAACTGTTTTTCCCCGTTGTTTTGAAAGAATGATGTCTTTTGGAATAACAATGGTATTGTCTTTTTTGGCCACAACAATATCGGCTTTGACAAACATGCCCGGACGAAGCCGGAGTTCTGGGTTGTTAATTACGAGCAATCCTTTAAACGTTCTGGTTGAAGGATCAATTATCGGGCTTAATTGTGTGATCCTTCCGATTAGTGTATCGTTAGGTAAGGTGTAATTCGTCACTTTGGCCAGGTTGCCAATTTCAATTTGTGCAATATCTTTTTCCGGAAGATTTACCTCCATGAACAGCTGTGTATAATTCATGATGGTAACCATCTCATCGGCGGTGTTGATTCTTGTACCTTTTGTGTAATAAGGTAAATTGACAATGATGCCCTTAATAGGGGATTTAATATCCATCTTATCCAATTGGATCATGGCGTTTTCGAGAGCGTATTGGGCATTAATAAAATCCCTCTCAGAGTTTTTAAGCTCTCTTAAGGTCACTCCGCCTTTGTCAAAAAGGGATTGTTGTTTTTCAAATTCCCTTTTTGAAATATCAAGATTTAGTTCCTCTGATTCAATTTTTATATTATTCTCATATTACACATTTTCCAGGCGAATGATTTTCTGTCCCGATTCTGCTTTATCCCCGAGCACATATGGTTTCCCGGTTTTAGCGTTTTTCAGCAAATAATAATCACCCACGATTTCGGAGACAATGGTCACTTCCTGCATGGCATAAACTGATCCTGTGGTATTTACATATTGCTCAATAGAACGGGTTTTTACCTCGCTTATGGAGACAGGGACAGATATATCGGTTTCGAAAGAGCTTGTATCTGTATTACATGACAACAATGTTAGCACGAGCATTAATGCCATGATTGCAATGGAGTATGGCCTGGTGCTCTTTTGTCTCATCTGACAACAAGTATGGGTATAAACTATAGTGCGCTGTTTTTCCATAAAATTCATGGTAGTCCTGTTATTTTTCTATTGATGAACTATTATTAATAATATCTTCCGGGAAATAAGACATGTCTGTATCAAAGTCCCATAAAGATTGGATTTTCATATTTAGTAACTCGAGCTTATAATCAATTAAAGATGTGGTAAGCGTCATTTTCTGTTCAGAAAGCTGTGTTTGAAAAAGGTTTAAGTCCATGCCGGTGAGATCGCCATTTTGATAGCGTTCCACATTAATTTCATAGGTAAGCTGTGCATTTTTAACCCCTTGCTTGGCGATCTCTATTTGGTTGAGCAGGTTTTGGAGGTTGCGGTAAACCGCCCGGATATTGATAATGATGCTTATCCGCTCCTGGCTAAAATTTAGTTCCTGCGATTGAATCTGCGCTTCTGATGCCTTGATCCTGGATTTTCTTTCTCCCCAGTCAAATATCGGAACTGTAAAAGTAAGCGAGAGTTCCTGGTTGTCTGTGGCGGGATTATAAATTTGCGAGAGGTCCTGATCATCTCCAATCAGGCCAAATGTGGCAGATACATTTCCGTAAAACTCATTGAATGATTTGGTTCTTATCAATTCAAACTGGCTATTAGCAACACCGATTTCGCGCTGTCTCAATTCCAGCCGTTGCTCCAACCCATGATTTATGGCTTCGTTAAGATCAATCGGCACGGGATCCACCTCGATGTCAGCCAATATTTGAAATTCTTCATATACATTCAGTCCGATGAGTTCCTTGAAATTATCCTTAGAGTTTTCGAGCTGCACTTGCTGATTGTAATAATTGCTCTTGGCAGTTGATAAGTTGAGTTCTGCCTGGTAATGTTCTTCCAAAGCCAATAAGCCGGCTTCTACTTTATTTTTTACAATTTCATAATTGGCTTGAGTATTATCCAGTTCTTCTTTGGCAATCTGAAGACTCAAGGCCCTTTCATAAACAAGGTAGTAATTTTGCGTCACGAGCCGTTCAATATTGAGTCGCTGCAAGGCATAGCCTAAAAAGGAGTTTTCCAGGTCGAGTTCCAATTCCTGCAACTCAAGTTTGGTCCTGTTGTAGGTAAATATTGGCTGGTCAAGCCTCAGTGTTAGACTATTGCTGTAGGCTTTATTTTCCTGTGCTCCTTCTGTTTCATAATCCTGCCATAAAAACCGGTTGGTTAGGCGGATATTTCCGTCAGTCCATTTAATAGGCTGATTGATATTGAATGAAGCGGAAGACTGTACGACCTTGGTGGTGCGCCATTGAGAAAATGCCTCATCAAATCTTCTGCCGTGGCTAAAATACAAGGGGTCTAGCTGAAGGTTAAAATTGGATTTGAGGGACGCATTTTTTGCGTTGAGCAGCTCCTGGCTAATCTCAAGATTGAGTTGGGCAAGACGGATATCAGGGCTGTTTGCTATGGCGGTGCCCATAGCAGAATCTAAAGACATAATAAATTGCCCCTTAACATCCAGATCAGCAAATAGGATTAATAACCCAAGAACCAGTGTAAATCGTGTTTTATTCATTATTCCTTATCTAATTTGTCAACATCCAGGTTTAAAAAGTATGGTAAATGCTTTTTATAAAAAATGTAATTCTTCTTTTACTTTGTTTTTCGCCCTTTACCTTTTAGCGTTTACCTTTCTGCTTCAGGTATCATAGCATATAACTAATCCGTCTTCACCCATTTCACTGCATCAGCAGACACCAACTTTCCATCCGTTTCATTTGACAAAACCACTTTGGCCGGGCCATTCGAGAGATAATATGTCCCCATGAAATTCCATCCCTCCTCTGCATTGTCCACATCAATGATCACCTCATCTTCCCCATCGTCATGGAACACCGTAAAGTGGTAGCTGCCATAATTCTTCTCTTGCTGTTGGTTATCTCCTCCCTGGCCGCCACTCTGGCCCCTTTGGCCACCGCCTCCGCCGCCTGGTCTTCCTCTGCCCCTAACAGGTAGTTTTCCGATATAATAGTGTACTTCATGCATGCCTGTTTCTATAATTTCTGCATTCCATATAGCTTTTTTATCACCCGTGCCTTTGGCAGTGAGGTATGCCGAAAGCACATATTTACCATAAAATTCGGGCTGCGCTGTGGCACGCCAATTTTGTGGTGGCCTGTTTGTTCGGATGCCGATATATTTTTGTTCTTCAGCATCTTGCTCAATGTTCAGCCAACTTTTCAACAAGCTTTCGTTATCTGGCTGTATCAGCTCAAATCCTTCATCTTCGTTATCCACGATGATTTCATATCCCGCTTCTTGGGGCTTGGTGGAATGTATGATCCGGGTACCTTCAAAAGGCTTCATATTTTCTTTCAATTCTATTTTACTAAAGAAATGTGAAATGGTGGAAGGGACATTTTGTGAGATCAGGGTGTTTACTGCCATGAGCCGTGGTTCTGCATCCAGCACAATGCCTATTTCCACTTGCTGGTTTGGCTTTATGTGAATAATTTTTTCCAGATCCAGGCTTGGCATACCGCCACCACCGCCGCCACCAAATCCACCGCTAGAATTGCTCATCGTGCGGAAGGAAACGGTGGCCAGGCCATCCACGTCTTCTTCATTGGAGATGGTGAGCATCACTTGATACCTGGTATTTTCGCCATCCCGTATTTCATAGGCCTCCATTTTCGATAAAAGAAAACCAGGTATATTTTTTGTTTTTAACCAATCATCAAGATAGGGTTCCAGATCAAAGTCAAAGCGCTCTTTGAGGGCTGTATTGAACACCGAAATGTCCAGAACTTTAAATTTGTGGGCGATGAGTATTTCGCTTAAAAAACGATCAAAATTTTCTATGCCTATTTTATTTTGTATAAGAGCAAAAAGATAGTTCCCTTTTGCTTTGATCACTTCATCCATCACTTCCCGATCAGTAGAACTTTTCAGGATGGCTTCGAAACTTTTTTCTTTTAGCGCCTGGTTGGCATTTTCATCACCAGAAAGACCACCTACTCTTCTTTGGATAATGCTCCTCATATCTGCGGTTTCACCCGTCAGATAGGATTCAAAAGCCTGGTTGAGTACCGACCATTCACCGGATTTCACATAATAAATATAGGAATAGTAATTGGGGAAAGTTTTATAAATGGAGGTGGCCGAAAACGCTCCCCCGGCCATCTCATTCGAATTGCCGCGGTCTCTTCCGAGCCTTCCTCCGAAGAATCCGGAAGTAAAGGTTCCGGAAAGGAAACGATTTAAGATCCTTGCCTGAATTTCTTTGTCAGACATCGCCTGATTGCCTTGTTCCACCCTTTTTTTCTCCCTGTTATATGCTCCTTTGAAATCTGCCAGCCTCAAATTGGCAGCCTTTTCCGGAATAAAAACCATCTGTGGTTGCACGACTTCCTGATAGCTGGCCCATCTCCTGGCATAGGAATAAAACTGAATGGGGACTTCGACAACCGAAAAGTTCTTGTAGTAATAATCCAGATTTAATTCTCTTTCGTAATCCTGTTTTATTTCACCAATCATCGAACCGAGGGTATCGGAGAGCTCATTGATATACGGAGAGAAAAAATCATGGCCACGGAGATAATACAGATTGAGTTCTACAGAATCTATTGTCAATGATTTTTCAATATAGTCACCAATGGTGAGCGATATCATGGGAAGCGGTAAGGATTCGGAAAATGAAACCGTACCATCCGGGTGTTTTGTTTTACTCCCCTGTGAAATGACTTTTAATCCGCTTTTGGATTTGACATTCAAGGAATAACTGGAAAATTGCTTGTTGTTAAAGGTGGGATTTTCCGGACTATACGTAACGCCTGCAATGGGATACCAGAGTATCTCTGGAGTAAGCAACACAAAATCTTCTTCCACAAATCCATGTCGTTTGTCCACTTTCATCATGGCAAGGGTATTATTTTTTTCTAGTATTTCCTGATCCACATCCAGATAGGAAAGCTGATCGTTGATTGTACCATGATATTTGAGTATTATTTCCCCACTGGAACCAGGAGCTATCGGTGTTGAAGTAGCAACCTGAAGGACATGTAAGTGCTGTTTGAAATCTGTTGGAATTCCATTCACTGAAAACTCTGTAACCTTTAGCGAAGGATTCAAACTAAAAATAAGCTTGTCAATGTCCTGATCCCGCTCGTTGGAATATTGCATTGTGGCAGTCGCTGATATCTCTTTGCCTTGATGTTCTAAATCCAGCTTGTATTCATTAATCTGAACTATATTTTCATTTCTCAATTCGGTATTAAGGGCAATCATTTCAGCTTTCGCCTTTGAGGTAGAAGAGCTGATCGATATGTAGTTCCAGGCCGAATAGCCAGACAGTGCGATGAAAATGATCGATGAAGCAACAGATATCCTGGTCATGGTTGTGGACTGGGGTAGCCTTTTCAGCATCAATATGGTAAGGAAAATAAAACCAATTCCTGAAAAGAAATATATAGATCGTTGAATCAGAATCTCTTGCAGATTTCCAAAACCTACAAAATCAGAATACATCAGCGGAAGCTTAAACGCCATGTAATCCAGAACAAAATTGTAGTAGTGGGTATCAAAAAACAGGGTGACCGCAATGTATCCCAGTAGGATAAGAAATGTAATGGCCTGGTTTTTTAAAATCACCATAAACAAAAAGGATAGCCCGGTTATGAATACCAGCGATGGGATGCTGATCAGGAGCGGATAGTATACATATGCCATCCAAACAACCGGGGTGTCGGTTTGGGCAAAATTAAAAATTAAGGATAGCAAGAGTATGGCGAAATTTAAAATTAAAAAAACGCCTAGTATACCTGAGGTTTTTCCAAACACATATTCGGCATTGCTCATGCTCCGGATGTAAATCACATCGGTGGTATCTAGTTTTTTATCTCTTTTCAGAAAATCAGAGGCCAGGAATAATATGATGACCGCCTGGATTAAATTGAAAATAAGCAAGTTGAAATAGGGTATTGAAGCCGGTATGGCCCTGAACATCCAGGGAGGGTTTGAGTTGACAACATCGGTAATGATCGCCAAATCAAAAAAGAAAAGGATAATGATGGTAAGCAAGGAAAATATCCTAAAAAACCAGCTTCTCAAAAGCGTTTTTATTTCGTATTTGGCTACCGTCTTTATATTTATTAGTGAAAGCATTTGAATGTCTTTTGAGGTTCTAAAAAGTTGCCGTATTTTCTCCGTTAAGCTGATATTCCATAAAGTACACATACCCATGTTCCAGGTTTGGGGCAACAGGTTTACCCGAAAATCCTTCAATATCATCGGCAACAACCTGTACCTCCCATCCATTATTGTCCGGAATAGTGGAAATGACATGGAATTTTTCCTTTATTTTTTTAAACTCTGCATCGGTAGCATTGATTTGCCATACATTACCTTCTGCCTTTTTTATAATCTCATCGGGCGAGCCATGATACACTACTTCGCCTTTGTTTAACAATGCCATGCTGTGACAAGTACTGGAAATATCACTTACAATATGAGTAGATAGAATGATGATGATATCTCGCTGGCTCATTTTTGATAGCAGGTTTCTAAACCTTATCCTTTCGTCGGGGTCTAGGCCTGTGGTAGGCTCATCTACCACAATGATCTTCGGATCACCGATCAGTGCCTGGGCAATCCCCAGCCTGCGTTTCATTCCTCCCGATAGCTTGTTGGCCATTCGTTCACGCACTTCATACAAACCCACATTTTCGAGCATGTCATCTATTGCGGCTTTTCTTTCTGCTTTTTTGCTTAAGCCTGCCAGGTTAGCTGCATAATCGAGAAATTCCCAGGTTTTAAGCTTAGAAAAAAATGCAAAATCCTGAGGCAGATACCCAAGAAACCCACGCACCTGTTTGCGATGTTTTTGCAAATCCATCCCGTTTACAGTAATTATCCCACTCGATGGCTTCGTTAAGGTAACTAGAATCCGCATTAGGCTGGATTTTCCTGCACCGTTTGGCCCCAGCAATCCGAACATTCCATTTTCGATTTGCAGGTTCACATTATTGAGTGCCTTATTACCGTTTTTATAAATTTTATTAAGTCCTTCTATCGATACGTTCACAAGTAATTGAGTTTAAAAAGCCGGGTATTTTATTTATCTAATATACACATGATCTGTCAGAAACACTTAATCTCAAGTGAATTCAAATTTCTTTGGCAATATGCTTGAAAATATCAGTAGCAAAAATTTTTTTCAACCAAAATACAGGATAAATCAACGAACGAGATGTTTCAACCTAAATAATGGATTTATGGGTGTGTGCACTAATTTTTTTACCATGAAATATTTCTGGCCTTACCGCCAAATATTGTTTGGAAAGTCAGGAAGCAATCCCGCATTCCCGGAAGGTGTATTTTCATTGCTTTTCAAGATCGAATTAATATTAACTGAATTATTTGCCTAGGTCAGTGGTCAACAGACGGGTGTCATTCCAATCCATTTTATACTTTTAAGCTTGAATAAAGCCCTTGACCTTACTCCAATAAAAATTGACTTATTTGCATTATTGGAATGCCATTCGTTATTTCATGTGGTTTAATTTGATAAATGAAAAATCACAGGGTTTTATTATTCATGATATTGGTATTGTCCTATTCATGTGTTTCAGGTCAGAAAGATCATGTTGTGTCAGATAGTACCGCGGAAGGCATCGTGATTGATGAAGAGTTTGATTATCTTATATTGCTGGAAGAGGAAATCGTTGGTGTATGGGAAAATTCTTCCATGAGAGTATGGGTAAATACTTATAATAATTCGGATACTTCATTTTTTGTTGATATAAATGAAGATTCCTGGGAATTAAAATTGAGTATTATGCCAATTGTGACGACCATCCGTGACGACGGGACCTATACTTCTGAGTTTCGCAATACACTAGACCAGGTGATCTATACACCAGAAGGCACCTGGATGGTCGATGGGGATTCGTTGATTATGGAAGATCATCAGGCAGTTTACAGGTATCAGATTTTTATCGATGGAGATATTGCGGAATTTAAAAGCATGATCGATTGGGATCAGGATGGTAAAGCCGATGATGCATATGCAGGCGTGCAGCGGAAGAAAAAGTAGTAGAAACCTTACTGGCCCTGTTTAATAAGGAATTTTGTGCTGTACCTGCAACGCTGGTCAGTTTTGCACTCAGGGGCATTATAATAATACTCAATGTTTTGGTTTGAGAAAGGATTAGTTAGAGTCTGTCCATAAAGTGCTTGATTTTTGAAATGTTAAGATTTTTGATGAATTTTTGGCTTTCTCAATGCTGCAAATGCCTGGGTATTAGGCAAGTTGAGAAAGGCAAAAAGGCGCAAAAAGATGAATATTTCAATTCGATGACTTTATGGACAGACTCTAGTTAGGTGTAATAAAACGATCCGTTCAATATTACATCACGGTGTTGATACGTTAAATGAGTTAGCGAAGTGTTTTTTTTATTAAAATATAGTTGTATAATTTTTAAATATTTGAAAATGAGAAATTTAATATCATCGGTCGTTGTTTTGTTTATGGTGTTCAGTAGTACCACAGTTTCAGCAGAATTGCAAATATTACCTACAGGGGTACGTCTCACCATCTTAAACAGCCTGGGTAATGTGGTGGAGAATGCCAGGGTTACGCTTTACGAAAATTGGGATGATTATGAAAATGAGGAGAATGCTGTTGCCGGGCCGGCTTTTGCCGACAAAAAGGGACGAGTGACCTTCAAAAATCTTGAAACAAAGCAATATTATGTAAAAGCCGTTAAGGGCGATAAAAGCAATTACGGAGAGGGAGAGCAAACGGGTAAATTGATAAAAGGGAAAATCAATAAGTTCAATATCATCATACAATAATTCCTGTTTCAATTCCATAAATATCCGGGTGCGAAAGTATACCATAATTTTAGCAGTAATTTGTTCTATTGGCATTGCCTATATGTTAGTAAATGGCATTTCTAATACAAATAACCCGCAGGGGGCCTTTCCTGCTCAGGAGGATTATGCAGATCTCCCGGAGTTAATCCAGGAAAAATCGGCTATTGGCACCAGGGAGAACCCTAAAGCGAGAAAAGCCTATGAAGAAGCCATGCTTATTGATCCGGGTACCAATGCCCTTCCTGTTGATATAAAAAGGAAGGAAGCCCTGTTTTCCTCGAGCATTCCCAGGAGAATAAAATCTAGGGGTAGTTTAAGAAGTGGGGAAACAAATGAGGGCGAATGGCAATCGATTGGCCCTTATAACAAAGGAGGAAGGACCAGGGCTCTGGCGATAGATGTATCTGATGAACAGGTCATACTTGCCGGAGGCGTCAGTGGTGGAATGTGGCGCAGCCAGGACGAAGGGAGGCATTGGGAAAAGACTACTGTTGCTTCGAGCATTCACAGTGTTTCTTGTATTGCCCAGGATACAAGGCCGGGGAAAGAGCATATCTGGTATTATGGAACCGGGGAATTTACGTCAAATTCTGCAAGCAAAAAAGGCGCTCCATTCAGAGGCGATGGTGCTTTTAAATCCAGTGATGGAGGCTTGTCCTGGAGTCAGCTTTTATCTACCGCCGAGGGAGTGCCAAATAATTACAATAGTCAATTTCAATATATTTGGAAAGTGTTGCCCAATAGTAAAAACCTGATTGATGATGAGGTTTTTCTTGCAGTGGTGGGCGCTATTTTCAGATCGGTTGACGGAGGAAATACCTGGAACCTGGTGTTAGGCAGAAAGGAAATCAGCACACCAGATATCGACCTGAATGATGCCTCTATATCTGATTTTTCAGATATCGTACAGACTGGGGAAGGTGTTTTTTATGCGGCCTTAAGCCAAAGGTCGAGAACTGGCTCTAGCTCCGATCAGGGGATTTATAGATCTGAGGATGGAATCACCTGGAATGAAATAACTCCGCGAAGCTGGCCAAACAACTATGCGAGAACAGTTATAGCGACCTCCAATAAGAGCCCGGATGTGCTTTACTTAAGCGTAAATTCCGATCAGGAAATGCTTTGGAAGTACAGCTATATTTCAGGAGACGGTGGCAGGTCAGGTGGCCTGTGGGAAGATTTGAGTTCTTCCATTCCTGCTTTTGGAGGAGAAGTTGGAGATTATGACAGTCAAAGTTCGTACAATATGGTACTGAAGGTGCATCCTGATCATGAGGACATGGTTTTTCTCGGTGGCACCAATCTATATAAAAGTACAGATGGGTTTTCATCCATCGAAAATACCACCTGGATCGGTGGATATGATACGGCCAACAACATATCCATTTTTCAAAATCATTATGTCGACCAGCATGCTTTGGTATTTTATCCTTCCGATCCAAAAAAAATGCTTTCTTCCAATGATGGAGGAGTGTTTCTGACTGAAGATAATGTCGCTGAAAATATGTATTGGAGGCCATTAAACAATGGTTTTGTGACGACACAGTTTTATTCAGTAGGCCTGGATGAGTTTGGTGCTAAAGGAGCGGTAATGGGAGGCTTGCAAGACAATGGGACTTTGATGTCAAACGAACCAATTGATGTGAGCTCATGGAATGTGGTTTTATCGGGAGATGGAGGGTATAGTGCGATAAGCCGAAATTCGACCTATTTTTATGCCGCATATCAATATGGTAAAATCTATGGATTTACATTTGATAAGAACCTTCAAAGACAAACCTTTACCAGAATAGATCCCTTGGGAAGTGGTGAAGAAGATAAATTGCTATTTGTAAATCCCTTTGTTTTGGCCCCTGAGAATCAAAATGTCATGTATTTTGCAGGCGGGGATGTGCTATGGCGAAATAGCAATATTTCACAGATTCCGCTATATAAAAATTATCAGGCTAAGGTCAATTGGCAAAAAATGTACTCCACGCAATTATCACATGCTACAATCACTGCACTTAATACCAGCTATAATCCTTCCGGGACCGTTTTTTATGGTACAAATCATGGCAGCCTACACAGGATTGATAATGCAAATGAAATAAATTATTCTGTTGCAGAAATTACTTCAGCTGCATTTCCAGATAATGCCTACGTGTCGTGTATAGCTGTCGATAGAAAAGACAGTAAAAATATTGTGGTATCCTTTTCCAATTATAATGTAATCAGCCTGTTTTATTCTGGTGATGGCGGGATGATGTTTGAAAATATCAGTGGAAACCTGGAGGAAAACTCTGATGGTTCAGGAAGTGGGCCATCTGTAAGGTGGGTAGAGATCGTATCAAAAAATACCGGGGCGGCACAGTATTTTGTAGGTACGAGTACTGGGATTTATACCACAGATCTGCTCAGTGGTATTTCAACTATTTGGGAAAAAGAAGGAGCAGAGACTGTTGGAAATGTGGTCGTTCCGATGATCAAATATTTTTCTGAAGACGGAACGCTTGTTGCCGCTACACACGGAAATGGTATGTATGAGTCATCACTTGACGATGTATGGAAAATAGAGATGGAGGGAGAAAGTCCTGAATTTGCTTTTGGCAATGCTTTTCCCAACCCTTTTACAGGTACAACAACAATCCCGTTTACCATTCCTAAAGATGGCATGGTTAGGGCCAAAATATTTAGCCCACAAGGACAACTCATCAAAACAATATTATGGGCTGGGCAATTTGGGGGGCTGGGCCACCTGTCCTGGGATGGCACAAATGAGGCCGGCACAATGGTAGCTTCAGGCACCTATATTTGTCAACTTGAGTTTGGAGAAGAAAGTATTGGAAGCCGCCTGGTTTTCAGGAGATAAAAATTAATTTTGTACGCAAACACGCATAAGATAACTAATCACCCTCATTGTCTATTGGTTTTCTCAAACCTTTGCGAAAGTAGGATTCAGACCATTTTGTGGATGACAACATAAGCTATTTGTCATATTTTTATAAGAAACCGAGAATTATATGCCTAATATGGGCGTAATATTAGGAATGCCATATCTAATATAGGCGTAATATTAGGATTGCTATGTCTAATATGGGCGTAATATTAGGAATTCAATTCGATATTATTTACCTTTATTCAATCTTAAGCATTGATAATCACTTGATTATGAGAAATAGAGGCATTTCAGCTATTATATTAAATAAGATCAATTCGAGCTTTGGACGGATTATAGTGGTAACAGGAGCACGGCAAACAGGAAAAACTACCCTTATAAAGCAGATGTTCCCTGATTACAAGTACATTTCAATAGAAGATCCTGTGACTGTTGGAGCCTATAAGTCAATGACCGCTTCACAATGGAATTCGATGTTTTCTAAAGCGATTCTTGATGAAATCCAGAAAGAGCCCCAAATAGTTGAAAGCATTAAAGCGGTATATGATCAATATCCCGGGCCTCGATATATCTTACTTGGCTCATCTCAAATTTTATTGCTTAAAAAGATAAGGGAATCCCTGGCCGGACGCTGCCAAATAGTGGAAATGTACCCACTTACTTTACCGGAGATGTTGACCAATGGATGGGAGGATAAGGTGAATTTATCATATTTTCAAAATCTCATATTGAACCGGCCGACGAATGAAGTGCCATTTTTGTTGGATGATGAGCACCCACAAAAGCAGAAGGCATTCGACACCTACATGAAATATGGTGCCTATCCGGCCATTTCTGATATCCAAATCGATGATGAGGACAAGCTTGACTGGCTCAGAAACTATGTAAAAACCTATCTGGAGAGGGATGTTCGTGACTTGGCCGAATTGCGAAATCTGGAACCATTTTCCAAGATCCAAAAGCTGGTGGCTCTGAGCACCGCCCAGTTGATGAACTATTCGCAAATCGCAGTAGAGGCTGGAGTGAGTGCTAAAACTGTCCAGCGCTTCATCGAATATATGAGCATAAGCTATCAAACCCTTGTGCTGCCACCTTGGAGCCGAAATGTGCGAAAAAGGTTAGTAAAATCGTCTAAGGTGCATCAACTCGATGTTGGGGTAATGCGTGCCATATTACAAAAGCGGGATGAACTAAACGGACATGAATTCGAAAGTTTCGTAGTTGCCGAAATATATAAGCAAGTTAAAACGGTGGGTGCCGAAGTCTCATTGTACCATCTTCGAACTCTCGATGGCCGGGAAGTGGATCTGCTTATTGAAACTGAGGAAGGGTATATCGCTATTGAGGTTAAAAAAACATCGACGGTGCGTGCCACAGATACCAAACACCTTAAAGGCCTGGATGACATTCTTGATAAACCTATACTTCACCGTTTCATCATCACAAATGACCTGTCGAATAGAGGATTTTCCAATGGCGTCAAAGCGATTTCAGCCGTCAAATTTTTAACATGAGCGGTATTTTTCAGTGGTGCTTCGGTCGGATCATTTAGCTCGAATAATTAGGAATATATT
>JAUUZS010000462.1 GCA_030589835.1 Cyclobacteriaceae bacterium | reverse complement strand
ATGAAGGAAGCAGCATTATTTTGGATCGATTATCTCACTGAAGATGAACAGGGGTTTTTGGTGTCTACACCCTCGTACTCTCCTGAGCATGGTGGTATTTCACAAGGTGCGTCAATGGATCATCAGATGGCCTGGGACCTCCTGAATAATTGTGTACAGGCCTGTGAAATATTGGACTCAGACCCTGAATTCAAAGCTGAGGCCATGAAAACCAGGGATAAAATTTTACCTCCTAAAATCGGTAATTGGGGACAGTTGCAGGAATGGAAAGAGGATTTGGATGATCCAAATAATACACACCGTCATATATCACATCTTTTTGCGCTGCATCCGGGAAATCAGATTTCTGTTGAAAATACCCCAGAATTAGCGAAAGCGGCAAAAGTAAGCCTCAATGCCAGAGGTGATGAGGGGACTGGGTGGTCATTGGCGTGGAAGGTTAATTTCTGGGCGCGATTGAAAGATGGCGACCGGGCATACAAGTTGTTCAAAAGACTACTGAAACCGGTTGCTACACAAGGAACAGAAATGGAAAGAGGAGGGGGAACCTATCCGAATTTGCTCTGTGCGCACCCTCCATTTCAGCTGGATGGAAATATGGGAGGAAGTGCCGGTATGGCCGAATTATTAGTTCAATCGCATACCCCGGTAATTGAGCTTTTGCCTGCCTTGCCCTCTGCCTGGGAAAATGGAAAGGTAAAGGGGCTAAAAGCCCGGGGAGGCTTTGAAATTGATTTACAATGGAAAAATGGTGTGCTGACCAAGGCCCGTATCAAAACCTTGTCAGATGGAAATTGCAGTATTAAATATCGTGGTAAGACGAAATCGTTTTCAATGCTTCAGGGTGAGGAGGTCACCATTAATGCGGAGTTAATCAGACTCCAATAATCTTTTAAATAATGGTTCTACCCTGAATTTAATGGAAGATAACAAATTTTGTCAGAAGTCGGAAGACCGGAGACCGAAGTAAAAATAGGTGATAACCCAATGCAGGAATAAGAAACATTAACATTTGCTGATTTTGGAATTCTTTTCTTCCGACTTCGGACTTTTGGCTCTTGGGCCAAAGTTTTTCATTAAAATAACAGTGAGAACCTAAATAATTATCAATTTTAAAGTTTTATAGATATCATTGCACAACATTTTGTACGTAATAAAATTATTTTTTTATGAAAAGGATTCATGTTTTTTTAGGCATTGCTGTATTGCTTACCTCAGGGTGCCTTACAGACCAAAACAATCAAAATATTGATATGAGTGAAAACCCGTTTTATGCTGAATATCAGACCACTTATGGAGCGCCTCCATTTGATGCAATCAAAAATGAGCATTATCTTCCAGCGATAAGCGAAGGCATAAAGCAAAAACAAGAGGAGGTTCTGAAGATTGCCAACAATGCTGATACACCGACTTTCGAGAATACCCTAACAGCTTTAGAAAAAAGTGGCGGGCTGCTCGATAAAGTCACCAATGTTTTTTACAACCTCAGCTCGGCGCTCACAAATGATGAGATACAGGCCATATCTAAAGAAATATCGCCGATGATGGCAAAACTCCAAGACGATATTCGACTAAATGAGAATTTGTTTCAGCGCATTAAAACATTATATGAGCAACGAGATGAACTAGAATTGAATGCTGAGCAAAATAAGCTATTAGAAAAATACTATAAAGATTTTGTTCGTGGCGGGGCCAATTTGTCTGATGATAAAAAGGATGAAATGCGGAAAATCAATAAAGAGCTGTCGTTGCTGTCTTTACAGTTTGGTGAGAATGTACTCAAAGAAACCAATCGTTTTGAAATGTACCTTGACAATAAATCTGATCTTGCCGGTCTGCCTGATGGCGCAGTCGTCGCAGCAGAGAGTGCAGCAAAAGCAAATGGTAAGGAAGGAAAATGGTTGTTTACGTTGCACAAGCCAAGTCTGATACCCTTCCTTCAATACTCCACGCAACGGGATTTAAGGGAAAAAATGTTTAAAGGATATATTCAGCGTGGCGATCATAATGATGAGCTGGACAATAAGGACATCATGGTTAAAATGGCAAATTTAAGGGTGCAAAAGGCCTTACTTCTTGGCTATGAAACGCATGCACATTTCGTTCTTGAGCAGTCTATGGCCGGTACGCCAGACAATGTCTATGAGCTGCTTAATAAATTATGGATCCCAGCCCTCGCTTTGGCGAAAAAGGAGCGTGAGCAAATGCAAAAAATGATAGACGCCGAAGGGGAAAACTTTAGCCTCGAAGCATGGGATTGGTGGTATTATGCAGAGAAGGTGAAAAAAGCAAATTATGACTTTGACCAGGAGCAATTGAGGCCTTATTTCGAGTTGGAAAATGTGCGCATAGGGGCATTTTTTGTCGCAGAAAAACTATTTGGTATAACATTTGAAAAAAGAACAGATATACCACTTTATCACCCCGATGTAGAAGCGTTTGAAGTAAAAGAAGCCAATGGAAATTCAATAGGGTTATTATTAACTGATTATTTTCCCAGGGAAAGCAAAAGAGGTGGAGCCTGGATGAGCGCATACCGGGAGCAAGAAAATATGGATGGGCATTTTACTAAACCAATTATTGTAAATGTCGGAAACTTCACCAAGCCAACCGATGATAAACCTGCATTACTGAGTCTTGATGAGGCATTGACACTCTTTCACGAATTTGGTCACGGATTGCATGGCTTATTGTCAAATTGTACCTACCCCACACTTTCGGGTACTTCGGTATCCAGGGATTTTGTTGAGCTACCCTCACAGATAATGGAAAATTGGCTCCTCGAACCTGAGGTGATGGAAGTATATGCCAAACATTATAAGAGCGGTGAGGCGATACCTGTGGAATTGGTGGAAAAAATAAAAAAAATCGGTCATTTTAACCAGGGATTTATTACCGTAGAATATCTTGCTGCATCTTTTCTCGATATGGATTGGCATACCCTTAAGGCGCCTTTTGCCGGTGATGCAATGGAATTTGAACAAAAGGCTTTGAATTCGATTGGTTTAATTCCTGAAATTGTATCTCGATACAGGAGCCCTTTCTTTCAGCATATCTTTGCAGGAGGTTATTCTTCCGGATACTATAGTTATATCTGGGCTGAGACACTTGATTCTGATGCCTTTAATTATTTTAAGGAGACCAATATTTTTGATAAGGCGAAAGCTGATTCTTTCCGTTCAAATATTTTGTCAAGGGGAGGTACGGCAGATCCTATGGAATTATACCGGCAATTTAGGGGAGCAGATCCTGGAATTGAAGCGCTGTTGGTCAAAAGAGGCCTTAACTAGAGTCTGTCCATAATGTCCGATCTCTGCGTTATGCTCGTTTCTAAAAAACTCATTTACAAACGTAAATTCCGTTTTTCAGAAACGTCGCAAGCCTTGATCTCGAACATTCTGAACAAACTCTGACTTTATAGACAGACTTTAATAACTTGTAAAAATATGTCTTGAAGCTGATTTTGAATTTTAATGTGAAGTCAAATTTCTTGCAGAGGCAACATTTATAGGTCATTATTATTTGCCTGAATTGGTCAATATCGATATAAGTCAAAATAAAAAGTGGAGAAATCGAATTGTCGATTCCTCCACTTTTTTATTTGTTATTATGGCAAATTATATGTTTCTACCCCAAAAGAGAATCGGAGCAAGAGCAGTTAGTACCCTACCAGCTTTCGATATGAATCTGTCCAGGTGTTTTTCGTCCATGCTCCACAAATCCTTGTTTACCCAAAATTTCACTCATTGTTTCAGTCATTCCAGGATTCCCGCACAAAAAGATATGCGTATTTTCTGGTGAAGGGACAAAGCCCCAAACCTCTTCCATTTTCCCGTCTTTCCAGATGTCCTGAATAAGGCGCGTATCCCCGTTCCAGCCGGCAGGTTCCTTGTCCGGCATTAAAATAGTGGGTATATAGCTAAATTTATCAGACATACTTTCTATTAAGGTAAGCTCCGAGGAATAGCCCAAATCCCAAGAATTGGCGGCTCCATGGATAACTGCAAGTTTTGCTTTGCTTTTTTGTAGTGCATTGGAGCGAATCATACTGATATAGGGAGCCACACCCGTACCGGTGGCAATCAACATGATGTTATTGCCTTCGGGCACTTCCTCCAAGGT
>JAUUZS010000086.1 GCA_030589835.1 Cyclobacteriaceae bacterium | reverse complement strand
GTTGGCATCAGATAGAAATCATATAATTGCCAGTAAAATTCCGGCCAGGGCGAATTCAACATCCATTGTACCACGCCAGTCGCTTTCTTTCTGTTGATGACGTGCGCCTCAAACATGGGCCGCATGGCCTCGTAATTCATTATCTGAGCTTTGAGCGCCAGCTCTTCCAGGTTTTTCGGCTCGCCGTATTTGTTATTAAGCGCCTCCAGATAGACGGTTACACTATTGAAATCTTTTCTTCCGGAGTGATAATTCCACATGTCGTTTGCCGGTGGCCACAGATACTCTTCAGGGATCATTTTCTTAATACTCCCGATTGGCGGGATTTGCGGGCCAGGGCCGGTCTCGGAATTGAAGCCATAAGCCCCACCATATTTACTGTCATCTTCGTACCAATATACAGGAGGCACGTATTCGTAAGGCCCAAACATTTTCATGCCTGAAGGCCCGGAAATTTCACTTTCAAATTCACCTGCCGAAAGCAATAATGACCTCGTGTCATCAAACTCAGTCAGCGTTTTATGATATCGTTTTTCCAGGCTTGGTTTTGGCATGGCATCGCTACCTACCGCCCAACAGAAAATACTTGGGTGGTTCCTCAGCCATTTCACCTGATACCTGAAATAATCCGACAGTAAGACTTCTTCCTCCTCAGTGATTTTTACTCCATACAATTCGGTGCCCTCTGCAATGGTCATGCTTGGATCATCATCTTCAGGTACATCCATTGGCAAGCCAAGGTAGTCAGGCCATTCCCACTGGCAGCTCCAGCCGACCATGAGCAAAAGGCCATTTTGGTCACAGAGGTCATAAATATGCTGGCTATTTCCCCAAAAGCCTTCAAATCGCAAAGAATTCATATTCATTTCCGTCACATATCTGATCTGAGCTTCATCTTTTTCCGGCTGGTAACGCAAGAACAAATCATCAACCCAGCCGCCACTTTTCATCAGTACTTCCCTGCCGTTTAATTTATATCCACGAGCACCGGAATCATTCAGGTAGGTCTCAATGGTCCTGATCCCGAAATTCACATTCTGCTCATCAACGAGGTTGCCATTTTCATGGATTTGAAGGTTGAGCACATACATATCAGGATTGCCAAGGCCGTTAGACCACCAAAGTCTTGGGTTCTGTATGATGAGTTGCTTGAATTCTGAAGACTGAAACCAAATGGTTGATTTTTCATTTGCCTGCAGCGTAATTTCTTTCGATACTTTTACCGCTTCAATCGTACCTGATACGGTGATGGTTTTTGGTTGATCGCTAAAATTAGTGAGCTCCCCGCTAAAGGAAACATCAGCTTCTTTCAGGGTTTCCAGGTTTACATCTGTTTTCACAAATGGAGCATCAAGCGCAACTTTACCAGTTCTTTTTAGTCGAACCTCACGGTAAATTCCCATATAATTATCCGGAGGGGTTGGTGCCCAATCCACAAATCCCATATAAAAATCCCGGACTACAGGAGGGAAAATTTCTACGGCGAGAATGTTGGAAGTCTGGGCGACTTTGGTGATATCAAGTTCAAATTGTTTGAAGGTACCATACAAGGTGTCCTGAGAAGCTATTTGTACTCCGTTCAACCAGAAATTTGCCCTGTAATTAATCCCATCAATAAATAATCTCAGCTGTTCATTGTCAGCATTGAAATCTTCTATCGAAAATTCGGTACGAAACCACCATGGATTTTCAAACGGAGCCTTGGGGATATCTGCCAGATTTTTTGCGTAAAAAGGATCTTTATACACATTCGCCTCGACCAATGCTCCCAACACGGTTGTGGGTACATTTGCCTCAACCCAGTCTCCGCTTGGGGATTCACCGGTCGTTAGTGCTTTACCATCGGCCGTAATGTCTGCTGACGAAATAATTTGCCATCCATCTGTCAGGGATTGCTCATCTACCCTGGCACTTTGAGTGCAGGAGCTAAGGAACAAGGAAAAGCCTAGTGCTGAAACCAGGACGACTTTTGTAATGTCGATTGAATTTTTGATTGGAAATCTCATCGTATTGGAAAGTGTATTTCTGTTGATTGTTAATTTACTTAATAAAGTATTCAGAATCGCTTAGGATTCTGAATTTATAATGTAATTATATTACTGTGATAATTGAAAAAGGTCTATTGCAAAAATCATTATTTGGTTCTACCCAGATTTTAATGGAAGATAATGAAATGTGTCAGAAGTCGGAAGACCGGAGACCGAAGTAAAAAAAGGCGAACCCCCAATGGAGGAATAAGAAACATTAACATTTGCTGCTTTTGGAAGTCTTTTCTTCTGACTCCTGACTTCGGACATTCGGCCCTTGGACCAAAGTTTTCCATTAAAATAACAGTAAAACCCATTATTTAATCTCTGTCAAATTATCCAAATCCCATTTTGAGGGATCAAATTTTTTGTAAGTCGGTTTATAATTAGGATAACCACCAACTTCATCCTCGCTATCAATTATTCGATTTTTGCTTTGCCGGACTTCCTCGATAATTCTGATGTCTACCTCATCTCTGTCCCATGGCCTGGCTCCGGCATGTTCCAAAATGTGTCCTTTCAGATTTTTTGTAGGCAAAACATTTATAATTTCCGGCCATACAGGTTTTTTATCCACTACAGTATGTGAACCTGTCATCAATCGGTCTTCAGGAATTTCCGCACCGGAAACTTTATTATTTTCCCAATACACCTCAACAGGCCCGGTAAATTGTCCATAAGGCAACCTCGGATGAGAATCAGCACCTTTTTCCAATACATTGCCCACCACGCTCATTTTACCAGACACCCATTCATGGCCTTCCCACTCTTTTTTAGAAAGATTGTAATGAACCGCAGCAAACCCCGGATTGTAAATGTAATTATTGACTACGACACCTTGAGATCCGCCCTTGAAAAATGGGTTGCGCCGCACGTTGCTTGCATACAAATTGGATATGATGGCTATTTCGGTGGTATTGTCATGGATTAAAGAACCTTTGGAATGCTCTCCTTTTGCATGACTGGATTGACTCAATCCTTCTGCAATGATGTTGTTGCTAAATGTGATGGTATAGGAGGTGTTTTTTCTCCACTCATCCAGATTGGCGCCTTCAAATCTTGGGCCTGAAGCAGAGAGATTTTCATCCGTAGCCCAAGAAAAGGAACAATGATCAATAATTACATGATGGGCGCTGCTGGTGCTAAGGCCATCGATTTCCCAGCCACTTTTCTTTGGGTGATCATTTTCACCGGGCCGTACACGAATATGCTGCATAATGATTTCATAGGTTTGCAGGCTCATGCCCCCTTTTATGAGCGTAATGCCCGGATCGGGAGCGGTTTGTCCCATGATGGTCATGTAAGGATTTTTGATAACAATAGTTGCGCCCTCCAGGTCGATGATCCCGCCAACTTCAAAAACAATGATTCTTGGCTTGCTGGATTCTACAGCATGTTTAAACGATCCTTCCCCGTCTTTATTCAGGTTGGTGACTTTAATAATCGTTCCTCCCCGGCCGCCTTTTGTTATGGCTGCCCAGCCCATGGCGTCAGGAAAAGCAAGTTTTTGTGCAACCATTTCCGTGTTCATAGCGAATCCGAAAATCAAAAATACGATCAATATGGAGGTGTGATTTTTCATTAGTTTATAATTTGTTACTTGTAAATTAATATCGTGGTCATTTTGGTCTCAATAATCATCTCAGAAATGGGCATTTTTCATAAGGTTTAAAAAATAGTTTACACTTTCTTATCGTTCTTGGCGTGTTTTTACTTTACTTTTCTTTGCGTGAAATTGCATTAATTGTTGTTTCACGCAAAGTGCGCAAAGATTTCCGCAAAGAACACAAAGTTAAAAATACTAATTTTATAATATCCAATTTGGAAACTGATAAATGAAAAATGCCAGTATCCCTTATGTCTTATGATAGTGCTTTTTCTACCGATTGTTTCATTTTTTCTAAACCTGTTTTTGCGACATGCAAAGCATCTTGTTTCCAATAGTCTCTATTAAAAAGTTCTAAAGAAAGCACAATTGGGCTGTTTTTGTCCTCCAGATCTTTGATTATTTTATTCAACGGGGCAACTCCATCTCCCGGATATATCCGATCCTTATCTGCAATAGATGCTTGTGGTAAGTCAGCCGGATAGTCATTCAGGTGAAACATGTGCATCGAAGATCCATTGATCAATTTCAAGCCATTGAAACCTGACCCGCCTTTATAGAGATGGTACACATCTGTAAGCACACAGGCTTTGGCATGGCCGCATTCTGCTGCTACATACAATACTTCTCCTAAAAGATGGAGATTGGCGGAAAACCCCCATAATTCGAGTTGAGGCAGTACTCCTGTTTCATCACCCAATTTCAGCAATTCATAATACCTTTCTGCGGCTATATCCAGGTTCAAGCCAGCGGATTCAGTAGCTCCGACCGGTGGCGCAGCCATTCGCAAACAACCTGCCCTTGCCAGCAAATCCATCTCTCTTTTCGCTTGTTCCAGCGCTTCTCTTCTGACCGCATCATCGTCCACAATCCATTTTGGGAAGCCTATGGCGCTTTCTATTGTGATGTTGAGATCTTTCGCTTTCTTTTTTACGTCAGATGGATTCCCGCCATTATTTACAAATTCCTGTAAGGTGCTCACCCAGATTTCAATGCCGTCATATCCTGCTTTGGCAGCAATTTCGATTTCACCCATTATGCCAAGATTTTGCTCTCGGATGGTACTCGTATTCAGACAATAAGTGAAATGATGCTTTGGTTTTTTAACATAATTGCCACTTGCTGTTGCTATCCCAGACAGCAAAGTTACTCCAATTGCGAGACCGGAGTTTTTGAGCATTTTTCTGCGAGAATGAGTCATTGTGTTATCCTTGAAATATTAGATTAAAAAATCATCAACTTACTAAATTGCTTACCGATGCCAAATTCAGTATGCCTTTACGGGTTTCTGTTGAATAGAATTCTATTTGATTTCAGGAAAGTTAATGATATTATTCAACTAAGTCAAAATACATATTTTGCTTTTTGGTTACAAGTTCATTGCTGATTGATTGCATATGTTTTGGAAGTGTAGAACTCGCAATTCTTGCCGGATCGCCAATGATTTTCCCTGTAATTAATTCGATGGATTTCACCAACATATCTTCTGAAAGCGTACCCAGTTCCGCATCGAAATCATCTTCGACCAAATAATGTGGTGCAAATCCATTGGAATAATCGGTGACCCCGTTTGCATTTGCAGTTTTCAGTACGATGGGTTGCATGGCCCAATCATGGTCGGCTTCTTCATCATTGATGGTGATTGACCCGACATATTTTCCGGTAGTATTTTCTGAGCCGACTAAAATTACTTCCATATACGGATCGAGGCAATTGATCACGAGCTCACTGGCAGAGGCAGAGTTAGAAGTTATCAGTATATACACTTTATTCAGATCAAGATTTACTTCAGGTGTAACGAATTTCGAAATCACGTGTTCGGAATCTTCACCATATTCCTGAATTAAATATTCTGTAACCTCTTCATTCCACATCAATCTTGAAAAAATATCATTGTTCAGCACAACCGAAGCAGGAGCAATCATGCTGGATAATAAAATCGCTGTATTGATGGATCCACCCGGATTATACCTTAAATCCAGCACCAGATTCGAGACATTATCATCTTTGAATTCCTCAAATACCTTTACCAGGGAGTCCTCAAAATCAGTGATAAACTGGTTATAAGATAAATACCCAATTTTGTCCCCTTCATAATCGATGGTTTTATGGATCAAAATCGGATTCTCAGTAATCACAATCGAGTTCAAAGAGATATCTTCAACATGTGTGAGCTGACCCTCTGAATTAAATTCCCCTAAAGAAAGGGTGTAACTGTCATTTTCGAATAACAAATCCCGGTAATTGGAAGAATTGATGGTGCTTCCATTGACTTTATAAAATTTATCTCCTCGCTTCATTCCCGCCAGTGCGGCTGGAGAATCAGGAACTACATATTTTACGATACCGATGATGTCATTAGATCCGGGCAAAAGAAATAATTTGAAATTATGCCCAAATGTTTTTTCTATGCCTTTGAAACTATTGATTAGATCCTGGTAATCATCTGTAATAAAAGACCATCTGTCAGTAGGCTTTAAAAGTAATTTTTCGAAATATTGTTCAGGATCAAATTCATCTGTCCGGTCTATATTTTGTTGTATGAGATCATTCCAGAGATACATGTCATTCATATTTTCCCAGATAAAATCATTTATCTCAAGAACCTGAAGTGAGGGATTTAATTCTTCTTCCCTACACGATGAAAACATCAACATTAAAAATGCCGGGACAATAAAAAAAGTAAGGATTTTTACGCTTATTCTCATAGAGTAACTTTTTAAAAATCTTCTTTTGTAAAGAACCTCAATTCGATCAATTAGTTGTAAAACTCATGTAGAAACTCAAGTATTGTCTTCAATGCGGCAAAAAAAAATCGATTTATTCACTGTATTCAAATTTATCCTGACGAAAATTTATGATGACCACGGTTATAAAAAGGTATATTACGCCAAAGGCTTCCGGTATAGATTTCAAACTTTCCGGGCGTGCTCCTTTTGCTTTTCCAACAAATCCTATAAGATCGTTGGCAGAAATAAAATCCGGGTAATTTGGTTCTGACTCTGAATAATTAACTTGTTTCCGGTAACCCACCTTATTTTTGGTAGGAGACAATGACGCAAATAGCTTTACTGTTCCATGAAATGGAATCAGCCCGCCACGATTTTTGAAAAGGTAGATTTTCCACTCCCATTTATTCCTTTCAGATGAATGATGCCTTTTTCTATGGTCACGTGTTCAATGTCAAGAATGGTTTTATCTCCATATTTTTTTAGGAGATTGTTGATTTGCAGCATGAATGGATCGTATTTTTCAGTTGAAAAAAAGTTCAATAATCCCTTTTGTTTATGGTTCTTTCTTTAGGAAAATCATCGGGAACCTCAAAGGACACTTCCCCTTTTGCTGCCCATTCACAGGCTCTGATAAATGTGGTCATAAAACCAACACATGAAAGTGCCAGCGTGTGATGTCCCATAACGGAATGAAAAACCCTGCCGTCGCCATATTCTATAGTCATGAGTATTGGTTCATGCCGTTGGGTGCCGTCAAATTTGTCGGATGAATATGCCGTCGCCAATATTTCCATGTTTACACCTGGCCCCCGCAACATATCGTACAGTTCATCTTCGGTATGCAGCCATTTGGCAGGGATGTCTGTCATGATTGGATGTTCCGGAGCCCTGTTTTCCACCACATATTCATGCTTTGGGCCGTGGTGGCCTCCCTTCCCCGGAGAAAGGTCACGGGTAGTTTCACCTTGCTCATTAATAAAAATATAAGGCCCTGCCGTTTCGTTTCTTTTGCCCCAGCCTCCTAAGCCAATCATGGTATTGTAGCCTTCCCACTCAGGGAATGCGTTGTTCGCAGCATGAAGGACTACCAAACCTCCGCCACCGGCAACATATTTTTCGAGATTTTTTTGAGTCCGCGCCGACCAGATGTCTCCGTCATACGTAGAAATAACGACATCGTAATGTTTGAATTTTGGATTGAATTTATCGAGGCTTTCCCCTTTCATCGGTGAGGTGGCAAGGTCTATCTGAAACAGCCCTGAATCATCCAATTGCTTTAACAAAACCGGCGTATACTCTTTCCAGTGTTTGTGGTTTTTGCTCTGGCCATCGATAAGCAATACTTTGACTTTTGAAGCGTTTTTTTTCTTTTTCTTTTTGGCCTCAGAGTTGATCGAAACGGAGAGTGACAGAAAGAAAATGATAAGTAAAGGAATAAGCTTAAAAAACGATTTTAACATTACTTCGTAATATTTGTTGCTCACCAAAGTTATTAAAGAAAACATAATTTTTATAATATTGAAGTATTCACTTTTATTATAGTAGTAGAATTGTCATGTATATCAATTTTGTAGCGAAGGCGCTTTCTGTTTTAATCGCCATTTCTTATCTGTGCAATGATGTGAATGCTCAGGAATATAAGCTTGGAAACACAAATTTCAACGCAATAGGTGATGAAGTCGCACAACCTTATTTCGAAAAAGGGTTGTTGCTGTTACATAATTTTGAATATGCCGATGCTGCACAGGAATTTGAAATGGCCCAACTCCTGGATCCGGATTTTGTGATGGCTTATTGGGGCGAAGCGATGTGCTACAATCAGCCTCTGTGGTTTCAGCAAGATCTTAAAAAGGGGAGAGGTGTACTTTATAAACTTGGCGTAAAAGCACCCGAACGATTGGCAAAAGCACAATCAGACCTGGAAAAGGGTTTTCTTTCCGGTATAGAGCTGCTTTACGGAGAAGACGAGGATATTAAAATCAGGAATGAAAAGTATGAAAACTTTTTGGCTGAATTGTATAAGAATTATGCTGAAAATGAAGAAGTTGCGGCGTTTTATGCCTTAGCGATATTAGGCAATTGTTATACGGGGGATGAGAAGGAAAAATATGATCTTGCGGCAAAGGTATTGATGAAGTTGAATGCTGCAAACCCGGATCACCCCGGAGCATTGAATTATATGGTTCATTTGTATGCCCATCCTGCCTTAGCCTATAAAGGCAAAAAGGCCGCCGACGATTATTTCAACCTGGCAACAGATTCTAAATATGCATTACATGTGCCTTCACATATATTTTTGGCGAATGGTGATTGGGAAAAGGTTGCAAAAAGTAATGAAGCTTCATGGCAAGCTGCGGAGGCATGGGTAAAGAAAAAGAAAAAAAAGCTGGAAGACCGGGACTATCATTCACTCTGGTGGATGCAATATGGGTATTTGCAGCAAGGGAAATACGAAAAAGCCTTGAAGCTCACAGCAGACCTGGATTATGAGTCTCAATATAGTAATTCTGTAAGGATGCGTTTTCATCTGGCTATGATGCGTGGCCATTATTTAGTGGAGAGCGGTAAATGGCTTAGCGAGGTGACCCGAATTGAGATTCCCACAAGGGGATTTAGCGTAAGCACAAAAAACATGTGCTTTTTTGTTGATGCAATGGCCGCCATGGAAAAGCGTGATTTTCAGAAGGTGGATTGGTATTTGAATCAGATGACGGATCAGCGTATGGTGGAGCAAAATAGTCCACGGGGATTCAATGACTTTAGAAATTGCGGCACCATCCCTATCCTGAAAAATACTGGATATGAACGGGAATTGGCATTGGCAGAAGTGCTGGAATGGGAGTTGATGGCAATCATGGCGATAAAGCAAAACAAATTTGAGGAGGCTGTTGCACACATAAAAAAGGCGGTTGATCTTGAAGACCATACAAGTTATGTTCCGGGGCCTCCTGTAGTGATAAAGCCATCTCATGAAATTTATGGGGAGATATTACTGGCCATGGATAACAATCAGGAAGCAGTCAGGCAGTTTGATCTCGCCCTGGAGCGCGCCCCAAACAGAAGCCTTTCTATGCTGGGAAAGTACAGGGCTTTAAAAAATCTTGGAGAAAATACAAAAGCAGATCAGGTTAGGGAAATTCTAAAGAAAAATTGGAAAGATGCCGATCCTCAGGCATTGGTGTTGGTTGAATAGCTGTAAAATACCTTCTATAATGTATAATCGTTCCTTTTAATTCAATTTAATGAAAGTGATACCCAAAATAAAAGTCCTCGATACCGGTTATGATTCCTTTGCTTACGAGCAAAGCTTGTTTGAATCTTATGGGTACAGCTTTGAAATATTCGCCGGGGAAAAAGGTGATGTAGCCGGCAAAATTGACTTTGCTTCAGATGCAGATGGCCTGCTGGTACGATGGACAGAGATTGATGGGGCCTTCTTGGCTGCCATGACAAATTTGAGGGCTATCGTGCGCTATGGTGTTGGATATGAAAATATTGATCTTGAGGCCGTCAACTCCACACGTGTAAAAGTTGCGAATGTACAGGGATATGGAAATCATGCCGTTTCGGACCATGCACTTGGCTTGATGTATGCCTGCAACAGAATGTTGACCCAGGGACAAAAAGAAATTCGGACTAACTTCGGCGCCCCGCCAGATAAAAGCATACTCGAATTTCATGAAAGTACTCTTGGAATAATAGGATTGGGAAGAATAGGATCGACATTGTGTAAAAAAGCAGTCCATTTGTTTGATAAGGTCATAGCAAACGATCCGTATATCTCGGATTACCGGTTTACGGTACTTGGTGCAGAAAGCGTGCCCTTGGAGCAATTGATGGAACAAAGTGATGTCATTTCGATTCATTGCAATCATACAGAAGAAACAGAGGGATTGCTAAATGAAAGGACGTTTGCTTTTGCAACAAAGTGTCCTATAATCATCAATACAGCACGGGGTCCGGTCATTGACCAGGATTCATTACTAAAAGCCTTAAACCATAAGCAGATCAAGCGTGCAGGAATCGATGTGTTCGATACCGAATTGGCCGATGAATTGCCAGACGCTTTAGTTGATCATCCATCGATTATTAGTACTGGCCATTACGCCTGGTATTCTGAACGATCGCACCGGGAATTGCAAAAGCGAGCCGCCGATAATTTGTTGGCGATGCTGCAGGGGGTAGCAACAAAGGATTGTCTGAATCCATAGAAATTTTCTATAAAAGCTGAAAGTTGTTTTTCCCTACTGTGATGTCAGGTGTTCCCACCTAATGTGTTGTCAGGTGTTTCCACCTGACAAATTAAATTTTGCCTGACAATTTCACCACAGCTCATTCTGACTTCCATTTGTTAGTAGGACATAAAAATCCGACCCCACCAAGGAACGCCGGATTTCTATGTCAGATAGCAATATCCGACTTCAC
>JAUUZS010000485.1 GCA_030589835.1 Cyclobacteriaceae bacterium | reverse complement strand
AGAGAGCAAAAAAACTTTTTGGACCAACACAAGCTCACCTGCTTTCAGAAAAGAGTTGAATAGAACTTTCGAAGGGAATCAAGGAAAATTGGAATTGTTTTGCAGAAAACACCGGGCCAATTATGTGAATATTTATACCGATGAGGATTATGTGTCGAAGTTGGTGAAGCTATTTAGGGTAAGGAATAAATCGAGAAAAATTGCATAGAAAAAGGATAGCCCAACTCATCGTATTATTTATTAATATTACTCTGGCCCAGGCTCAAAATATTGAGCCCAAAGGCTCATTTGCCCACGGAAAAATCAAATTAGGAGAAGAGGTTTCCTATGCGCTTTCTATTAGGTACAATAAAGATCTAAACATCCTTTTCCCGGATAGCACCTTTAATTTTGGGACATTTGAATATAACTCAAGAACATATTTTAAGACCAAATCAGATGGATCACACAGTTTTGATAGTGTGATCTACCGACTTTCTACCTTCGAAATCGATTCTGTTCAATATTTGCAGTTACCCGTTTTCATTCTCAGCGATGGTGATAGTCTTGCGGTTTATTCGACCATTGACTCCATTCAACTGGTTGAGGTGGTAGATGCAATCCCTGAAAATACAGAGCTAAAAACCAACACCGAATTGATTCAAATTAAGAAGCAATTCAATTATCCTTACTTTTTTATTGGTCTTGGCATTGTAGCATTTTTTACTTTTATAGGTGTTTTGTTTTTTGGTAAACAATTGGCCAAAGCATGGAAGATTTATAGATTGAGCAGAACACATAAAAAATTTATTGAACGATTTTTTAATTTAATGAGAGATATTTCCAGCAATAATCCCAATAAATCGCCGGAACACGTATTGGCAGTCTGGAAAAGATATATGGAGCGCCTTGAGCAAAAACCCATTTCCAAACTAACAACAAAGGAAATCCTTGTATTGCATAACAATGGGCAATTAAAAGAAAATTTAAGGTTGATCGACCGGTGTATCTATGCCGGAGAAAGAGGAAGTGATCTCTTTGCCAGCTTTGACTTTTTAATGAAATTTTCCATTGAGATTTTTCACCAGAATATAACTGATATCAAAAACGGATAAAATAATGCCAGAAGTCAGCAATTGGTTTTCTTTTTTATGGTTTTACCCCTCAACTTTTCAAAACGTTAGCTGGGAAAATAAATTTTTCTTAATGTTTCTTTTGGCTATTCCCGTTATTTATTTTTTTAGATGGCTTATTAATCTCCGGCTCAAACAAAAGCTCACCATTGCACTGCCTGAAAAGCAAATAAAATCTGATGTGACCAGCGTACTGAGGTTTATACCTGATGTCCTGTTTGCCCTCATGATGGCCTTGCTCATCGTCGCCCTGGCGAGGCCTCAGACCAGCAATGAAAAAGTAGAACAGTGGACAGAAGGAATTGATATAATGCTGGTGATTGATATTTCCAGATCCATGACAATTCAGGACTTTAAGCCAAACAGGCTTGAAGCTGCCAAGCAAGTTGCTAAAGACTTTATTGCAGGAAGATTTCAGGATAGAATAGGTGTGGTCATTTTTTCGGGAGATGCTTACAGCCTGTCACCGCTGACAACAGATTACAAACTTTTGTATGCCTATATAAACGAAATTACGTTCGATAAAATAGAATCTTCCGGTACAGCCATTGGCAGTGCGCTTGCCGTAGCAACAAATCGTATGAGAGAATCGGAATCCAAAACTAAAATATTGATACTCTTGAGTGATGGCGATAATAATGCCGGAAACATTGATCCCATCACGGCGGCGGAAATTACTAATGCATATGATATAAAAATTTACACTATAGGAATTGGCAAAGAAGGTAAAGTGCCTACCGGTAAAAATATTTTTGGCCAGACTACCTACAGCAACAACACCCTGGATGAGACAACACTAAGAAAAATAGCTGAAATTGGAGAAGGTAATTTTTATCGCGCTTCTGACAATAAAGCCCTTGAAGACGTTTTTCAACTTATTGACAAGTTCGAAAAGGCAGAAATTAAGGAAAGCAGGTTCAAGGATACGACTGATTATTACCCGGTATATTTGAAATGGGCGATATTGATGTTCCTGATTTGGATTGGAATGAAATCTACATTTTTAAGTAATATTCTAAAGGATTAGTGACAGGCACCAATCAGCCAGTAAAATCACCTGAGCCATACTTACACTCCTTATATTTCTTGTTGACTTTTATTTTCCAGAAAGGCCCGTTTTTCAGTAAAATCATAAATTTCACTCCAAAGTTGTGCTTCCACCGTACAAAGCCATTTTTATTGGGAACCTGCCCTTTGGGTGCTGCCAAGTATTGAAACCCCATTTTAGTAGTGACTTCCTCAAAACAAAGATTCCCCGTTAAGGTGTTGTTGGTATCATTTTTGATGATGTATCGTATTACAGGTGGCTTTTCTTTCTGCTTTTTAGGATCTGGTTTTGCGCCGGTAACAGTATTGGGAGTCGGGAAATAATCTTGCTTTGCGTTCTGAGCCAGGACAGATCCTCCGACAAAAAAATACAATACTATACATACTAAAAAAAAATGCCTCATCCTTGTTTTACATGAATGAGGCGAAATTACTAAAATATCTCTTGATTTATAAGACAATCCTTCATCAAAGCCGGTCGCCTATAATCTGGAAACCTTCTTCAAAATCATAAAGTGTAAGCTGTCTCAAGGTAAAAAATGCCATCCAAAAGTTTTCCAGAGACTGGATATATCTGCCCTTTGCTTCGTCTTTCTCAGTCAAGGCAATATTCATATCCGTGATGTCGATTTTGCCTATCAAATACCTGTTTTTTGTGATGTTATACCTTCTTTGTGCAATGTCATCAGCAACTCTGGTAATTCTCACCTGCTCCTGCAACATATCAATTTGCCGGACTTGAGTCAATACCTCTTCATCAAAAGTAATAATATCTTGGTCTACTGTATATTGAACAAATTTCTGATTTGCTTCAGCAGTTTTTAAGCGCGACTTTCTTCTTCCCCAGTCCATTAAAGGAATTTCAAATCCCAACTGAACAATCTGTTGATTCTCCGGGTTATCGTATAAATCTCCTACTGAAGCATCTCTGTCAGTTCTATTGGTCAATCCAAATCGCGCAAACAAATCAGCCTGTGGGCCTGTGTCACCCTTTGCCTGGGCAATTTCCGCATCAGCTTCCAGCATCTGCCGTTCAAATGCTACAGTTTCAGATCTGTTTGCCCTCGCATGTGCTAAAGCAATCTCTTCATCCACAGTAAACACTGGTATTTCTTCAGGAAGATATAGTTGCAAATTAACTACGTCCGTTAATCCAACCCATGTCTTCAGTCTTAAATTTCCCATTTCAATATCCAATCTAGATTGAGCCACTTGCTGCCTTGAATTCATCAATTGAAGTTCCAATTGCAGCAATTCATTTTCAGCAATTTTGCCTAAATTATACCTGCCCTGTGCAATTTTATAAATGGTGTCGTTATTTGCTACATTCTTATTAGCAATTTCAAGGTTGATTTGAGCTAACATCAAATCAAAAAACCTTCTTGTTGTAAAAACTGATATTTCTTCCAGCCTTTCTATATACTCTCTTTGGGATTCTTCAAATCTTAATGGCTCTATCTTTTTATCCCATTTAAGTCGGTTATATTGAAATAGGGGCTGAAATATTCCAACTTCTAAGGGGTTTCCCCGGTACATATGATAAGGATCATTTAAATCATCATTTAAAAAATTATCGTACCTACTGATTCCTGAATTTAAAAATAGCCTTGTCCCGGTAGCTGCAATATCCTGGCTCAAGCGCAAATTAAGATCTGAATTATTATACGACACAGGTTTAAATTCATACGAACCATCCTCCTGCCGTACCTCGTCAAAAGACCTGTTATAACCGGGAAAATTACCATCAAGTACCAATT
>JAUUZS010000058.1 GCA_030589835.1 Cyclobacteriaceae bacterium | reverse complement strand
TTCAGGGACTACAATTACTCTTGATGGAACGGAAGGATCGGTGATTGTGACTGTTGCCCAGGCTGGAGATGCCAATTATAATGCCGCAAGCACTGAAACCAGCTTTTTGGTGATTATAAAAAGTAATCAGACCATCACCTTTGAAACCATTTCAGACCAGATTTTTGAAGACGGTTCGTTAACATTAGTTGCTACGGCCTCTTCATCGCTTGCAGTGGGATTTGAAATCGTAAGCGGGCCAGCAACAATCTCCGGTAATGTAGTGAGTTATACTGATATGGGAACTGTAACAGTGGCTGCTACGCAGGCTGGAGACTATTATTTCTTTGCCGCCGAGCCTGTTGAGCAATCGTTTGATGTTGTGACCATTACTGGAATTAGAGAAAAGGAAATCTTTGGAATTAATACCTATCCTAATCCTGTTGAAGGTTACGTCAATCTGGAGGTTGAAAACATCGACATCACTCAAATACAGTTGTTTTATTTTGATGGCCGATGGATTCGTGATTATCACCAGGCCAGCAGAACCCTGGATTTAAGTAGTATCAAATCCGGTCTGTATCTACTCAAAGTGAGTTCATCAGACAAGGTTTATGTGCATAGAATTTTAAAAAAATAAAGTGATAATAAAGCCCGATACAAAGCGATTGTTCTTTGTGTCGGGCTTCTAACTATATAAAAAAGATGAAAAAAATAAATTATTCACAACTTCTGCTTTCAGCAGTTTTTATTGTAACCGTAGCGGTATTGTCAATTTCATTGACAGGTTGCCCGGGGGATACAGGTTCCGATCCCGATCCCGACACCGATCTATTGGAAGAGCAAAAAAATGCCCTGAAAAATAACGGAACTTCCTGGGTGCTGGCAAGCGGGGGAGTAGTCAAGGATGGCTATGAGGTCACAGACCAGTTTACAGAATTTAAGTTAACCATTGGAGAATTTACGTATAATACAGAAAATAGTATCGCCAGCGCCTGGCCTGCCTCCGGCAATTGGGAGTTTAATAATGACCAGGGCACCTCAGTTCTAAGAGATGATGGGGTTGCGATCGGCGTAGGATTAAGTGGAACAAATTTAACCTTGAACTTTTCTGTTACAATAACTTCAGGAGGCCGGATTGATGGCCTTAGTGGCGACTACATTTTTAATTTGATGAGTGAATAAATCACCTGCAAAGGTTGATAGTTTTCAAGCATATTTTACAGTTTCGGCCAATCAGGTTCAATTTTATATTCGCCTGGTTGGCCAACTTTTTTGTGCCAACGATAACCTTGGTATACGCAGCAGAACTGTAATATTTAGGTTTTATTCCTCCAAATTCCGGCAGCTACACTGCCAATTAATGAATGGACAGCACTGGAAATTGCCGAAGGAATTGCAATGGCCGGATTGGCGAAGTTAGCTCTGGACAGATACGCTCCCAAACCCGAATTTTGCATGCCTACTTCTATTGAGATGGTCCGGTTCACCATCTTTTCTTTGGTGACTATCCTGCTTATAAAATATCCCAATAAAAAGCCCAATCCATGCAGGCAGAGTATCGCACCAATCAGGCGAAATCCTGAATTAAGTATTTCATCCTTTCCCTGGCCAATAATACTGGCAACAATAAGTACGATGGAAATTACAGCTATTAATGGCGCTACAGGCAATAGTTTATGTGTGAATTTCGGCAAATATTTGTTCAGCAATACGCCAAGAAGCACCGGCGCTAATACAACTTTTATTGTTCCTAAAAATAGCTGAAATGCGCTTACTTCTATTTTGTCGCCAATAAGCATGGTTGTTAATAGAGGCGTCATTATAATTGCCAATAGCGTGGAAATTGCCGTCATGGTTACAGAAAGGGCCACGTTTGCCTTGGCCAGATAGCTGATTACATTCGAGGCCGTCCCGCCCGGGCAACTAGAGACGATGATCAAACCCACCGTAAATGCGAGTGGCAGCTGGAATAAAATCCCCAATCCCCAGCCCAAAAAGGGCATGACGGTGAATTGCAATAATGCTGCAGTAAAAACCCATTTTGGTGATTTTATTACCAGCTTAAAGTCTTCAGGCTTTAAGGTGAGCCCCATGCCAAGCATAATCACACCAAGACCATAGGTGATAAAAGATCCTGAAAACCAGGTAAATATCTCCGGCGTGATAAGTGCCAAAGTGGAGCAGACGATTATCCAAAGCGGAAAGGCGTTTATTAAAAAAGTTAAAATTTTATTCATTCATGCATTATAAGAAAACAAATGAACAATTCAAGATATACAATACCAAATAAAATGGACTCTTGAACTTGGAATAATGGTCAGGATAAAGAAAAATTAGAGCTATACAAGAATTTTTGGAATTGTGAATGGGCCGAAACTTATGAAAATCAATATTTCCCTGTGCCTAAAAATATCTGAAAGCCAAATTGTATAGCTACAGATCCATTATATCCAACTATTCCTTCTATAGCTGCATTTTGGTTCAGAAAATAAGACACACCAACTCCTGCATTCCATCTGAAATCCCAATAAGAATAGTCGTAATCTGAATAGCCATCATTACTTTTATATTGAAAGTGAGAATATCCGGCAGAAGCCATAAAGAAAGGCTGAGTTTTACCTGATCCTAAATAATATCTGACATAAGGAATCAACGCAGTTGAATAGCCATTATAATATTCTGAGAAACTACCCGAGAAATTAAATGATAAACCTGCACCAATGTGATCTGTAAATAAATAACCACCATTTGGAGTTATGTTAAAAGAAGAGTAGTCTTCTTGATTATTAAATCCAAGATTACCTCCCACCATCCAAAGGCCTTTTGAAGTTTGAGCTGATACCATCGAGCAAGACAACATAAAAAATGCAGAAAGGATTATTCTGAATAATCCATCAACCAGGTGTTTATTCTTCTTCATGGCTCTTTTTGTTTAAAAATATTTGGAATCCAAAATTGACAAATGTACCTCGAAATTTTGTGATAGGGGAATTGCTATAACCGGCCATTACCTCAAGAGCAATATTATCATTTATAAAATGGGATAATCCAAGTGCTCCGCCTCCGTAAAAGGCAAAATCTGATTGGTTTTCCCTATTACTGTCTTTATAAAAGCGGGCACCATGAGCCGGCCCAAAACCCGCCAGGATAAATGGTTGCGTTCTTGACGTTCCAAAATAATATCTCACCGTCGGTATTAAATAACTAGATAAATAATGTGTGCCTGAGCTATTCGCATATGACAACTCCAGCATTCCCCCAATTGCAAATTTATTTGAAACCATGTAAGCAGCTGTCGGGGTAACGGAAACTGAAATGAATCTATCCGGGTTAATATAGCCAGAACCGCCAAGCATCCATTGCCCTTTGGTGGTCTGGGCAAAGGAGAGTGTGCTTGAAGTGCTTATTAAAAGCATGTAAAGGATGATTTGTGATCGTTTTTTCATGACTAAAAAGCAGTTAGATAAAAAGGAATAGCAAACACTATTCTGGTTTACCATTGTCCGTTTTAAGGCGATAAATATTTTATTATCAATTCATTTTAATCACCTTTTTAATAATGATTTGAATGTCAGGCAAATTTTATTGTTCCGCTGCTTGTTTTTTGGTTGCATTCATCGGGAATTCATTCCCATCAAAATCTACAATTCCTGTATAAGTATCTCCTTCAAATTCGCCATTCATGGAAATCCCGTATCCCTGGATTTCGAATTCCGCGGTTAATTTTCCCTCTTCAATAACCAAGTCTTCCATATCAACAGATCCCATTTCAGAGCTTAAAACCCCACTAAAACCAACTTCGGTTTCTGTGATTGTCATGGTGGCATCCACCTCTCCACCATCTTGTGATGGGAAGGTGTATTCCCAATCTCCAACGTACGGGGATACACTTATTTTGCTTGCTGCACAAGCAAGTATGAAAAAAGAAAATAAGAAAACGATCAGGGTGTTTAAATTAAAAAAGCCTTTCATAATTTGTGAGTGTTTTATTGGGTGAATAAAATCTTTTTAAAAGGTAGTATTTATTTGATTTAAAATGATGCGAACAGAAAGATATATATGTAAAGGCATAAAAAATTAAACCCTTTTACAATACATTAAAAAAAGGAATTCGTAAAAGAACCACATGCTGAAATAGGATTGACGATATGCATGTATTCCATTAATCACGATATTACCGGGGGAGAACCCTATTTTAATTTGGATCATTATTATTTTTTTGTTTCTTGTATGCAGGTTAAATAATGATATTTTTGATTGGATTATTTGACTGATTTTTTTCATAATCCCTATATGATAGCACTAAAAGACAAAAAAATTCTATTTATACAAGAAGCATTGCTTTTTCTTCTTTTTTTAGTGTTTTTCCATTTATGGACCCATGTTTCGCTACTGTTTCAAATTAATTCAGGATGGTCAAAGATTTACTTCACCACAGTAATGGGGATTGCTTTGGTACATTGGTTTGGCCCGAGGGTTATTTTGCCATTGTATTTAAATTCAATACTATCCGCAGGTTTGTGGGGAAGGCCAGATTTGTTGTTTTATCCCATTCACGCATTGCCAGAGTCAATAACCGTATTTTTAAGCTGGTGGACATTTAGTAAGAAATACAAAGGGGAATGCTGGCTGCCGGATATAAAAAATCTGATATCATTTATCTTGTTTGGTGTTGGTGTCCCTGTTTTGGCCCTTATTATACTTCACGAAATAATTTTCTTTTCCCTGCCGGATATCAACCATGAGCTTAACGCAGTAAAAGCACTAAATATCTTTTTGGCGGAATTTCTTACTATTATAAGTGTGAGCATTCCGGTATTGTACTTTTTTTCCTTCTACGTATCACGGCTAAAGCTCAGTGTTATATATAAAAAGCCAGGATTGAATATCAGGTTTACATCCTTAAAGAATAAAGGGGATTTACTTTGGGTTGTTATACTTATAATACTGCTTGTCGCGCTTAACTTTTTTGTTGATTTCATTGAGTATTGGTTTGTATATGGCCTTATAGCCATTTTGATTTCCGCAAAGCGAGGATTTTCTTTTTCTATAATGAGTAATCTGGCCATTTTTATAAATGCCTACGTGATTTATTACCTGTTTTTTAGCGGGGCATCCCCCTCCCTCGAAGACCTCAAGGGAGAAAATTCAATTTACCTTGCATTATGCCTGTTATTTGTTGCCACCTATATTATTGGAAGAGTGATATCAGATAATAAACATGCCCATATTACAATGAAAGCGCAGAACGATAAACTCAAAAAGGTAAATGAGGAGTTAGACCGGTTCGTTTATAGTGTTTCACATGATCTGAGCTCCCCCTTAAAATCCATTAAAGGCCTGGTGAATTTAGCAGTTACTGATTCTGATAAGGATATGTTGCAAAAGTATTTGTTCCTTATCAATAAGAGTGTGATAAAGCTAGATGAATTTATTAAGGAGGTCCTTGATTTCTCACGAAGCACAAGGGCAGAATTGACCATAGAAAAATTAAATCTGGAAGAGCATTTAAAAAACAGCCTGAGTGCTTTCGAATATCAAGATGAATATGCACATATACAGGTATCTATTGATTTAAAGGTCAAAGAATTGTATTCGGATAAGTTGAGGTTGAAAATTGTATTGAATAATATTATTTCTAATGCTATTAAATACCGAAATAAAGAACTGACGGGATCATTCTTAAAAATCACCTCGCAAGCAAAAGGGGATAGGATTTTTATTTCTTTTGAGGACAATGGGCTTGGCATGGAGCAAAAGGTTCAGAAAAAGATTTTTGATTTATTTTATCGCGGGCATGATCAGGCAACTGGGGCAGGACTGGGATTGTATATTGTAAAAGAAGCCTTAAATAAGCTCAAGGGCAAGATCATTGTGAAATCGCAGCCGGAAATGGGAAGTACATTTATAGTAGAGTTCCCGAACCAAATGGTGCCATAAGGCGATTTACATCCTGATGTTCAGAGATGACCCTGGTTTGATTTCAAATTCGTTGATGGAAGTAAATTTGCTCCCTTTGGCTTTCCCGGATCGAAACACTACTTTATACTTCCCTGGCTGTATGGCAACCGTATTTCTTAGCTGGTCTGTGGCAAGGTTGTAAATCCATTTTTGGCTGCCATCCTCGAATAATTCATAAATACTTCCTATGCCCGTTGATGTGGCCACAAAATTGACTACCCCTGGCTGGTCAATTTGCAGTTCTGTCGTTTCACTTTGCCCTATTATAACATTTTTGAAAATCCTTCTCGGGAGGGTGGTGCATTCGATATCGTAGCTGCCTACAAGCAGTTTTTCTGTCCCTGGCAAGTGAATAGTTGATAGTATATTAGGATTATTGGCCTTCCTTATCATAGCCAAAACACCATTTTTATACTCCGTGTGTCCGGGCTGACTGATATGGATTTTTCCTTGTGGGGTTTTTATTTTCAATACATTGTGCTGCCCGGCTAGTATTTCTACATTATTCTTTCTTACCGGGGGAATGGTATTTACCACCAGATCGTACGAAAGCACAGGATCGATATCCACAGAGTCGGGACTGCCGGAATTATCCCTGTAATGCACAAATTCAAAAGCAGAAGACTGCGTAAAATGATTGATAAAAGAAACATTCACATTCGTTTCATTTGCCTCATTGTTCAGGTCGAGTAACTCTACAGATACTGTTGTTTTTCCTAGACTTTGAAACAGCGCCTTGCTCAAGGCATGTCGAAATCCATTGATGTTTGTAGCATCATAAAAAGAGCCCATGCAGCCAAATTGATCCTCAAAATTTTTGTCCATTCCAATTCCGATAATAAACGGCTTCAGGAAAATGCCTTTTCGCTGCAGGGCCAGGGATACAGCACAAGGGTCTCCGTCACACGATTCGATCCCATCTGTAATAATGATAATGATATTTCTCGCCCTATCATTTCTCGGAAAATCATTAGCTGCCTGCTCCAGGGCGTATGCTATGGGAGTGGTGCCTTTTGGCCCTATATTCTTAAGTACATTAATGATTCGGTCATGATTGTTTTCAGCAAATGGAGCTTCAAGTTTGGTGTCATCACACCGACGCAATCTTCGGTCGTATTGATGTCCGTAAATTCGTAGGGCCAATTCCAGGTTTTCATCAGACCGGAGGGAGTCAACCAAGTCGGTCAATAGTTTTTTCGCAACAGCAATTCTATACGTATTTTCCCATTTGGCAAGCATACTTCCCGAGCCGTCAAGAAGAAATAATATCCTGGTTTTTTCAGGCAGGGATTGTTGAGGTTTTTGAGCCCGGATAAATGGCGATACCACGGAAAATAATACTACAAAAAGCGAATATTTTAAAAAATGAAGCATCGTATGTAAAACGGTGAATGATTCTTTAAAAGTATATAAAATTTCTAAATCAAGGTATTAATATAATGGTATTCTCACCCAGCACCTGGCAATCCTTCCAATATTAATTCTTCAATATCTGTGCAGTGTGATCTTTGGTCTTCACCTTTTCTATGATCTCTTCGATCTTGCCCTGTGCATCGACCAAAAAAGTAACCCTTGCGGTACCCATGTATTTACGGCCGTACATCGATTTTTCTATCCACGTGCCATACTTATCATGGATTTCTTTTTCCTCGTCAGCCAACAGGGTAAACGGCAATTCATATTTGTCAATGAATTTTTGATGCGATTTTTCACTGTCCTTGCTGACGCCTAAAATTTCGTACCCTGCATTTTGCAATGCCTCATAGTTGTCCCGAAGGTTGCATGCCTCAGCTGTGCAGCCTGGAGTGCTGTCTTTTGGATAAAAATACAAGACTACTTTTTTGCCTTTAAAATCTGATAGTTTAACCGTATTCCCTTTCTGATCCTTCACTGAAAAATCCGGGGCGATATCTCCTGCTTTTAATTTCATTTTTATTTTGTTAGGGTAGTGGTGTATATCTTTTCATTATTAACATTATCACGGACTTTTAGTTCCAGTTTTCCGCTAAAGGGTATAGACTTGTCCAATTTTTCAGTCCAGATATAATTTCGTTTAGGATCGTAATTCATCAACACCCACTTGCCATTTATCGTGAGTTCGTAGTCTTTTACGCCAGACATTTTGTCGCTGATGTAGCACCTGAAGTGATCTTTGTTTTGCTGTACCACTTTTATCCTTGGTGGGACAGTATCGGCTAACAATGTATATTTTCCTAGCGTTCTGGTTCTAAATTCATATTTATTGTTTACCCATTTTCCACCCTGGAAACTAAAATTCTTTAGATTGGTGGTATAATAGGCAGATACTTTTTCTTTGTTCGGATAGGACATTTTGGGCTTTAAGCTTACTTTCATGTTTTGCTTTAAAGGGTAAATGTTTTCACTAATCTCAAAAAATTCTTTGTCATTTGCCAGTTCATCCATATAATCTGTTTTCAGATATAGTGTATCAAAAAGCGTTTTTTTATAGAAATGAAGATCAAATTCCGGTTTGAAATAGTTGAAATCAGATTCTGAGGGCACAATCATTTCCAGTCCGGGATATATTTTTTTTCCGCACATTTCGATCGAATCCGGTATACCGGTACGCAGGTCCCAAAGATATACCGAATAGTCGTTCACGTAATAGCTGGAAGACAACTCATAACGCATCCTGTTGGCGTAAACATTTGCAAAAAAACCATTATGCTCAGCTTTATTGTCCATAAATACGAGCGTGTTGTCAAATACAAAATGACGATATGGTTTAAAACTGCCCGATTTGTTTACTGCTGATACTTCGGGCTCGGTACCTTTTATTTTCATCTTAATAATCGTAGTATTTTCGTAGGCATCTTGTAGGGTGATTGTAAGCTTGTGCACCAAGGTGTCCTTAATGGATATCCTTCCCTTGTTTGAATCGCTATTATAAATATTCAGCTCATTTCCATGATCGATAAATAGTTTTTGAAAACTTTTGTTTTCACGGACTTTAATCTTGTAATCCCGATAACATAATATATGCCGGGTCTTGCTAAAGGGTACTTTGTCAATTGTAATATCAATGACTTGCTCGTCATCCATCAGCATATTGATATGCGGAATGCCATTTCTGTTGGATGCGTCATTGAGCCGGTCATATCCCATGAACGAAAGGCCTATTTCCCCATACACCTCCAGAGTCTGGTTTATGGTATATACGTTATTTGATTTTGTGGGTGTAAATTCAAAAAAGCCAAACTGGTTGTTGATCCTGGATTCTTTGTTCATGGTTTTTATACCAATTTTCTGAACTGTAGGGCTGATATTATCCTTGATTTCAGCAAAACCAAAATCCAGTGGGTTGAGAGGCCTTTGTAATTTATCCCTGATTTCAAAATGTAGATGAGGTCCTCCTGAGCTTCCTGAATTTCCTGAAAGGGCAACGACATCCCCTTTTTTTACGCTAAAGGATTCTTTGTCCGGGAATAGATTTACAGAAAAGCGTTGGTGTTTATACTGCTCTTTTAAGACATATTCAGCAATATCTTTATTGTAATTTTTTAAATGTCCATAAACTGTCGTGGTGCCCAATTGAGGATGTGCAATGTACAATGCATTTCCATATCCTCCTCCATCTACTTTGATCCTGGAGATATACCCATCTGCAGCAGCATATATATTGAGGCCTGTAGCGCCACCTGTTTTGATATCAATTCCTGCATGAAAATGAGAGCCACGTAATTCACCCATGGTACCGGATAGATAGTTCTGCTGATTTGGCCTGACAGGAAACATATATGGATTTTCCTGGCCATCGACATTTACAATAAATACATGAACAAACAGTATCGCAAAAAGAGCGCCCCTACTTAATACCAACTTCCAGTAACTTTTCATTCTCAATAAATGCTTCCAATTTATTCCCAATTTCAATTGGCCCAACTCCTTTAGGAGTGCCCGTAAAAATGATATCGCCTTTTTTTAGCAAAATAAATTTTGAGATATATGCTATTATATCTTCAAATTCAAAGAGCATAAGGGATGTGTTCCCGAGTTGTTTTTGTTCTCCATCCAGATTCAAACTAAAATTTAAGTTTTTGATGTCTGCAAATTCTGATTTATCAATAAATTTTGATATGGGGGCTGATCCATTAAATCCTTTGGCTAAGTCCCAGGGGAGGCCCTTGGCTTTTGCTTTGTCCTGGAGGTCCCGGGCTGTAAAGTCAATGCCCACTCCCAGTGCATCAAAGTAATTATGAGCGAATTTTCTATCAATATATTTCCCGTTCTTGCATATCCTCAATATGATTTCAACTTCATAATGAATGTTTTTAGAAAAATCAGGATAGTAAAACGGAGCATTTTTCAGTATCAATGCCGTTTCAGGTTTGGTGAATATCACGGGTTCATCCGGTCGCTCATTATTAAGCTCTTCGATATGTGCCGTGTAATTTCTGCCTATGGCCAGAATCTTCATATTGTTATATTTGAGGCCGAAATTATAAAGCCTTGTCGTACAAATAAAGCGAATGCATGAAAATTTCATTATTTGGACATCTTTTTAATATTTAGATTGTCAATTCCGATGATATCCTTTTTTTTTGCATCAACTTAATGTAAAATGAATTTTGAATAATAAAACACAACATACCTGGGATTGCGCTCAAGTGCTGTCAGCCGATAGGCAGGCGCGCAAAGGCATGTTAATAATTTGTTAAATGACAATGTTTTAAAAATTTTTAAGCTTATGAAAAAGATCATATTTATATTTTTTATCACCTTGTTGGGGTACAATTGCGCTACCGTCCCCATTACCGGGAGAAAGCAGCTGTCATTGATTTCAAATAGTGAGTTGCTGCCGATGAGCTATGATAATTATAAAACCGTATTGGATAGCGCCAACCTATCAGGCAATCGCCAACAAGAGGAAATGGTGAAGCGTGTGGGTGTGAGGATCCAAAAAGCAGTGGAAGCGTTTATGGCTCAAAATGGTTTTTCAGATCAACTGGAAGGGTATTCCTGGGAATTTAATTTGATTGATGAAAATGTGGTAAATGCCTGGTGTATGCCCGGGGGAAAGGTTGTTTTTTATACTGGAATCCTGCCGATCTGCCAGGATGAGACGGGCGTGGCTGTTGTGATGGGCCATGAAGTGGCTCACGCCATTGCCAATCACGGAAGTGAGCGTATGAGCCAAGGATTGTTACAGCAGATGGGTGGTGAAATGCTTGATGAAGCCCTGGCGAACAAGCCCGATGAGACCAGGATGCTTTTCGGGGCGGCCTTTGGCATCGCTTCCAACTTTGGGGCCATGCTTCCTTTCAGTCGGTTGCATGAATCCGAGGCCGACAAGATGGGATTGATTTTTATGGCTATGGCAAATTATGACCCCAGAGAGGCCCCAAAATTTTGGGAACGCATGGCCGCACAAAGTGGAGGAGGGGCACCAGCAGAATTTTTATCAACCCACCCCACGCATGAAACACGGATCAATGATCTCAATGCGCAAATTCCTGAAGCACTCAAATATTATAAGAATGAATAGATGAAAGCTGAAAGGTCAAGGATTGTAGATGTCGAACCTGGACAAGCCAGAAAAGTGCCTAGAATTCCAAGTATTTATAGTGCCTGCCTACCGGCAAGGCAGGCCTAAAGTTGAAAATTCTTCTCAACTTTAAGCACTTTAAACTTTAGTTCACTCCAAATAATAAAAGGTTTGTGATGGTGAAATCCAGGGCGCCGACCATATGGGTGTTTAACAGATTGGTGGTACCTGCCTCCATTATCGCTATTGTCACAAAAAAAAGGAGGTATTATTCTAATTCATTTAAAGGGTCAGCAATATTTCCCTTATAGCCTTTCAGTCGATATACAAAAGCATAATACGCCAATTTTCCGGATCGTTTAATTTCAATGGTGTCAGAAGGAATGATCTGATTAAAGTTATCGGAATAATATTGAAAGGGATCTTTATACCAATTGCTTGTCGAGATCATATACACATCATCTCCCTCTTTCAACCACCCTCTGTCCTGATTGATCCATGCATATTTATGAATATTTTGTAATGACCCCATTACGAATATTTTCTTGCCCAATGGCCTGCCAACATAGTAGTCAATTTCTGTGCCCGGGAAATATTTTGGATTGATAATCGGTGCATCACCGGGCATATTATTTTGAATCGAGTCTCTTTTGACGATCTTTCCGAAACCGGTTTTTATTTGGTTCCACCCATACATATCCAGGGTGAAATCCGTATCTCCATATTTGGCTACTGTCTCTTTTTTGCCGATGGTACCGGGATAATAATTGATTAATAGCCAAGCCATTGATAGCAATGCAACAAGGAGAAATATCGAGCTACGGATTATTTTGGGGAACAAGAGTTTGCCCTTAGCCAGATT
>JAUUZS010000279.1 GCA_030589835.1 Cyclobacteriaceae bacterium | reverse complement strand
GGGCGTCATTATCATTATATCAGCAATTTACTTGCATGTCTGGAGTTACTTTGCCGTATTTTTAATTATAATTTTTTTTTCTATTCGGGAGTTCTATAAATTAGTTGGTATTGCCGGATTTCTTCCACTTACATTTTGGGGATCCCTAACAGGTATCCTTATCTATACATTTACATTTTTAGTACAAATGGACATTGTTGAGAACGACATATTCTATCTGGTCTTTCCTTTTAGTTCTATTATCTATTTTATAAAACTTTATAAAAAATCAGAAGTTAGGCCATTCGCCAATATTGCTTATACCTTCCTGGGTATTTTATATGTTGCCGTTCCATTTTCATTACTCCACGTAATCGCCTTTTGTACTGGAAAATATCAATTCGAATTAGTTACAGGTATCTTACTATTAACCTGGGCTAGTGATACCGGCGGATATTTTGCAGGCACATTATTTGGTAAAACGAAGCTTTTCTCGCGTATTTCACCAAAAAAATCGTGGGAAGGTTTTGTGGGGGGAGCCATACTTACCTTAGTCATTGCATTTCTCATTTCAAATTTTGTAGATATTTTACCTTTGTGGAAATGGATAACCATTGGCATACTTACAGTAATTGCCGGTACGTATGGAGATTTGGTGGAATCACTTTTTAAAAGAAGTATAAATATTAAAGATTCAGGGGAGTCTCTTCCTGGTCATGGCGGTTTTCTTGATAGGTTTGATGCACTGTTGTTATCCCTTCCTTTCATTGCTGCTTTTCTAATGCTTTTTTAGATAATTAATATTCAAAATCTAAAGCATATCTAATTAAAATTTTCATAATTTAGGGCCGATTTAGACGTATAATATTTTAATTTTTTGAAATGGGATACAAAGAGCCTGCTCCGATAAAAGATAAGGATAATCCTTTCGAATCCATGATGTCCAGATTCAGAATAGCTGCAGAACATCTCGGCTTGAATGAAGAGACTTACAATGTGTTGAAATCTCCTGACAAGCAGGTGATAATCAATATTCCAATTACCATGGATGATGGTTCAATTAGAGTTTTTGAGGCCTACAGGGTAATTCACAACAATGTGCTTGGCCCTTCAAAGGGAGGTGTACGGTTTGATCCGCATGTAAATCTCGATGAGGTAAAAGCGCTTGCCGCCTGGATGACCTGGAAATGTGCTGTAGTTGATATCCCATTTGGAGGTGCAAAAGGTGGCATTTGCTGCAATCCCAGACAAATGTCTTCAGGAGAAATTGAACGCCTGACTCGTGCATATACTACTTCTCTATATGACGTATTTGGACCGGATACTGATATTCCTGCTCCGGATATGGGAACCAGCCAAAGGGAAATGGCCTGGATGATGGACCAATATTCTCGAAATAGCGGCATGACTGTCAATGGAGTTGTGACTGGTAAGCCAGGTGTTTTAGGTGGATCAGCCGGCAGAGTCGAGGCTACTGGTCGCGGAGTGATGATATCTGCCCTTTCCGCTCTGGAAAAACTTAAGATCAATCCATATAATAGTACTGTTGCCGTCCAGGGATTTGGAAATGTGGGTTCGCACGCTGCCCACCTACTTGTAGAAAGAGGTTCCAAAGTGGTCGCAATTAGCGATATTACGGGTGCTTACTACAACAATAATGGCATAGATATAGAAAAAGCAATCCAATACCGCTTGGATAATAGAGGATCATTGGAGAATTTTGATGGTGCAGAAAAAATGGATGATGGCGACGAACTATTGCTGTTGGATGTCGATGTGCTTGTCCCAGCCGCTATGGAGGATGTAATCTCCATGAGAAATGCGGATAAAATAAAAGCCAAACTTATTGTGGAGGGAGCGAATGGACCAACATCCGCAAAGGCTGACGATATAATCGCAGAAAAAGAAATTGTGGTTGTCCCTGACATTTTAGCAAATGCCGGAGGCGTAACCGTCTCCTATTTCGAATGGGTTCAAAACAGGCTTGGTTATAAGTGGACGAGAGATCGAGTCAACCGCCGCTCTGACAGGATCATGCGAAATTCATTTGAAAATGTGTATAAAACATCCGTGAGATATAATGTCACATTAAGAATTGCGGCTTATATTGTTGCCATTGATAAGGTTGCCAAGGCGTATAGATATAGAGGCGGATTTTAAAATTTTAAAGGTTAATATGAGTATTCATAAAGAAGGAAGAACAATTTTAACTGTCCTTTTTATAGTTCTATTACTGACAAATATCTGTCTGAATTACTCCGGGATTCCAGAAGAATACCTCTACTTTTCTTATCTGACTAGTACCGTAATATTCTTACTGATACTTCAGTTTTTTAGAAATCCAGCTATTCACATTAATGGAAATCCAGCTCATGTGCTTGCCCCTGCTGATGGAAAAATCGTTGTGATTGAAGAAACGGAAGAAACAGAATACCTCAATGAAAAAAGAATTCAGATTTCCATTTTTATGTCTCCGCTCAATGTACACGTAAGTAGAAATCCTGTTGGAGGCATAGTGAAATATTTCAAATATCATGAGGGTAAATACCTTGTAGCCTGGCATCCAAAATCGAGTACTGAAAATGAACGTACCACGGTTGTTTATGAATTAAACAACGGACTTCAAATTTTGACCAGGCAGATAGCAGGCGCCGTGGCCAGAAGAATAAAATGGTATATAAAGGAAAATGATAAAGTGGAGCAAGGTGAAGAGTTTGGCTTCATCAAATTCGGCTCCCGCCTGGATGTATTCCTCCCAGTCAATGCTAAAATCAATGTGAAAATTGGCCAAAAAACCAAAGGGGGAGTTACTGTTCTTGCTGAATTTTCCTCACATTCAGGTTAATATTTACATGTTAAGTTTATTCATTTAGAAAATATCCCACCAACTTTTTTTAGGTTCCTTACCGGAGATTTCAGCAACAAGATTGTTATAAATTCCAGCCCACGGCTCGCTCATTGGTCGGGAAAGCATTTTATTAGCTTCTTCATTGTTAACTATTTGTTCGTTTTCAGGATCCCATTCCAGGTCAACACCAAGTTTCATCGCTATATTCCCCAAATGTCCTGTTGTAATAGACCGGTGGCCTATTTCTGCCGGGGCAATGGTTTCTTCGCGGGAAATAACACAATCTATAAAGTTTCGAAAATGATTGTCACTTTTATAAAGTTGAATCTCATCCGGGCCAATAACCTCATTCATCAGGCTTTCAGGATCAGCGGTATGCTTTCCTCTGTTTGCCCAAAGAGTGCCTTCACTGCCCTCAAAAGTTACACCAGATTTCTCATCACTTGATATGATCAATTTCATTCCATTTGCATAAATACACTCAAAATAGAATTTAATTGCTGTATTCCATATAGGATGTTGTGCCCAGGTTGCCTGAGCGTTTTGGATTTTAATTGGGCCAGTCAATTCCGTACCCATTCCCCAATGCGCAATATCCGGATGATGACCACCCCAGTCTGTAACCTGACCACCAGAATAATCTAAAACCCATCTGAAATTTACATGCGTTCTTGCCGGGCAATAGGGAGCTTCTGGCGCCGGCCCTAACCACATTTCATAATCAAATCCATCAGGAACTGGGATTGTCTCTGTAAGACTACCAGTACGCCCATAGTCAGGCACACCACCAGGTAGCCCACATCTTACTGTGTGAACCTCTCCAATCCTACCATTTCGAGCCAACTCACATACGCGACGGAAATTGCTGTCAGATCGCTGTTGACTTCCGGTTTGAAACACGACACCATATTTTTTTACTGCATTACTCATAGCTCTTCCCTCAGGAATCGTTAGGGCCAATGGTTTCTGACAATAAATATCTTTACCTGCTTTAGCAGCCATCAGCACTGGTATCGAATGCCAATGATCGGGAAGAACCACCTCCACAGCATCGATATCATTCAGCTCAATTACTTCCCTGAAGTCATCAAACCCACGAGTCCCGGTATATTTTTTCTCAAATTTTTGTGAATAAAACTTATTTATCCCACGGATTCCCACATCCCTGCCAGCTTCTTTTCCGTCCCAATATCCGGCACTGATTTTATTTGCATCACAAACAGCGGTGATCATGACGCGATCATCCTGAAGAAAGCTATACATGTCATTCAGCCCTTGATTTCCTGATCCGATCATGGCAATGTTTATACGATCCGATGGCGCAACATGTCCGTCTTTGCCTCTCGAACATGCGGGTATTATTGTCGGTACTACAATACTAGTTGCAGCAATTGTTCCAGCCCTTTTTAGAAAGGCTCTTCTCTGTATATTTTTCATTCAATTTGGATTTATGAATATTTCTTGAATTAACACTTTATTAATTCAAAACTCAATACCAAGGTGGAATTTATTGGATTATTAAAGACTATCTTGTACAATATCAACTGCTTCAATTCCTGAATCTACGGCCTCAAACAAAAGTGGTAGTCTTCCATTATCCACACCGGCATAGACCAGATTTGAATTTGACCTGGAATCGTTCCCATCATTAAATAAATACCCTGGATTTGGGATGGGCATGGCATGTCCCATTTGTTTGATAATCACCTTTTCAACTTGATTATTAAACGACGTATCAAAATACTTTTCCAGATGAGATAATGATTGATCTACGAATGTTTGTTTCCGCTCTTCAATTAAAGACATCATTTCTCGTTCTTCCGGTTTGAAACAGTAATAAACTGTTAGTACCCTTTTCTCCTTTTGAGATAAAAATTGAGCACTGGAATCAACGAAACCAAGAAGTGATTTATCCTCAGAAATAATTTCATTTTGCCAAAATGATTTTTTACTCCATGATTTTTTCATGATAAAATTGACAACCACCCATGGCGCATAGGCAGTTTTATGAAATAGTGGGTAATCCCTCGGAAAAATATATTTCAAGGCATATTTATGACCAGCATAAATGACTTTTTTACAGCTTACCAAAGTGATTTCTTTTTTAACTGCATCCACTACTTCCACTTCAAAACCTTCGTCCTTTTCCCTAATTAACTTTACCAGATGGGAGGTGACTACACGATCCTTTGGTAGTTTATCATACATCTTTTTGATGAAATAATAGTTGCCTTCAGGAGGAGAAAACAATTCCACAGGTTTTGTATAGTATGGCCTGCATGCAAAATAATGAATCCCTGCGAGGGCGGAAACTTGATCACTACCCGCACCATAATCATCTTTCATGTGGTAGTCTAATCCTTCTACAAAATCATCTGAAAAAGAAAATTTTTGCTGTAGCCAATGGAGAAAGGATATAGAATCAAGCTCCCTAAACTCTTCCTTTATAAGCCTTGTTGGCATGGGCATCTTACCCATATATGAATTCATTAATTCCAAAAAAGGCTCCTTGTCAGCTTCATCTGGCAACACAGCTTTTCTGAATGAACCATGAGCAAAGGTCTGGCTTTCTTTATTTTTTGAAATAAGATACTTTTTATCTACAAATTTCCATGAATCTGAAAATGGATCATGCTTGACAATATCCAACTCAGCCAGCAATTCTAAGGTCTCCTGACCATAATTTGATGGATAAGACAAATCATAATGAGCCCCATGACAAAGTGGAATATTTTCATAACTCCCACCAGCAGAACTGCCTCCTAACATATTCGACAATTCAAAAAGTAAAAAATCTTTACCCCTAAGTTTGTAAGCAGCACTCATCCCCGCGATGCCTCCGCCGACGATCATATATTCTGTCTGAAGATTTTTGGTTATGGGAAATTGCCCACCAGCCGGGTCAGGACGATTTTCAAATGCCAAATGGCCCACCGACATATCATTTTTGAACTCTATGCTGAAATCGCCGGATCTTTCACACCCTTCAACGAGCAGTCCCGCCAAACTCAACGAACTGATTTGGATGAAGTTCCTTCGTTTCATTCTAATTCAAGTTCCAGTTTCCTTTTAAATAATACTGATACACCAGCGGATTATCGAGTGTATTTATATACACATCTGATGAATCCGCGTAGGTTTTTCCAAAGGATGAAATCAGCGTGGCTGCCTCCTGATTAAACCACTTTGTTTCTACAGGAGACTCCTTTTGCTCCAACAACCTCTTTTTCAAAATATCAG
>JAUUZS010000166.1 GCA_030589835.1 Cyclobacteriaceae bacterium | reverse complement strand
CCTTAAAAAACTCAGAAATTGTCTTTTTAAGACCTGCGTGCTGATCAACAGTAACATCGCCAAATTGTGATTCCAATTGATAAATAATAGTATCGATATTCTTAACAGCTTGAGCTTCCAGGTTCGGGATGTCTTTCAATAAAAATTTTAATTGCGTATAAATGAAGAATATTGATCCGTAAACAATAATAATCCCAAAAAATACGCTCAGTAAAATTCCAGGGATTCTGGGCACCGATCTTCGCTCAAAAAATTTAGCGACCGGATAGAGTAAAAAGGCAAATAAAACCCCAAGAAAAATTGGATACAGGAAATTTTTAAACTCGATCAGAAAGGTATAAAATAATAAAAAGAACAACATCAATATAACCAGACGAGTAATCATATTGAATGGAAATTTTTTGCTTTTAGTCATTTGTGTTTGATGTTGTTTTAAATTTAAATATGAATTAATCCATCAGGCCTTATCAGCCACCGGAAGAGAGCGGCACAAGTAGGGTATGTTAATTGGTGTTGGCCAATAATCTTTCCCTCCATATCAATTGATGCCTTCCAAATTTATTATCATCATAATTTCTAATGTTCTTCTACCCACCAATAAGCGACATAGATTCGCCAAGAGGATTGTTTTTGTCTCGTAATTTCTCAGCCTGAAAACCATCTTTTGTTCTAAGCCGAACGGCCTTAATAATTTTTGATTTTATGGATTCATCGCTGTGCCCCTCCCGCAATAGCCTTTTGAGGTCCAGCACATTATGTCCGTACAAACACGTTCTCATCTCCCCTGTCGAGGTAATTCTTATTCGGTCGCACGAACCACAAAATGTCCTGCTATAGGCAGCAATTATTCCTACATCTCCTTTAGCTCCCGAAAAGGTAAAATTTTCTGAGGTCGAGTTAGAAGGCGCGGCACTTTTGCGAATATCAGGAAAGTGCACTTTGAGTTCATTCAATATCCTGATGTGATCCCATTTGATGGGTTCGCGTTTTTTCTCTCCACCATTGAAGGGCATTTCTTCAATAAACCGCACCGAAACCGGATGCTTAACTGCCAACTTTGCAAGATCAATAATTTCATGGTCATTGATGCCTTCCATGATCACCGCATTTATTTTCACCTTAAAATCATCATTCAACAATTGGTGAAAAGTTTTCATTACATTGGCGAATTCATCCCTCCTGGATATTTTGTTGAAATCCTCCTCATTTACTGCATCAAGGCTCAGGTTTATATGGTCAATTCCAAGTGCCTTGAGGCGAGGTAAAAATGGCCTTGTAAGGATGCCGTTTGTAGTGATGCTCAGTTTATTTAGGGCTTTATTAGCCGAAATTTGCTCCAGGAACCCAATAAGATCTTTTCTCACAAAAGGCTCCCCCCCTGTAATCCTAACTTTATCCACTCCCATTTCACTAAACAGACTGGTAAGCCGCAACATTTCCTCGTAGGTAAGCAACTGTAACTTGGGCAAAAAGCGCATGCCTTCAGCAGGCATACAGTAGAAACATCTGAGGTTGCATCGGTCTGTAACGGAAAGCCGCAGGTATTTTATTGGTCTGTCAAACGTGTCAGTTAATTGCATTCCGGGGTGAACTATATTACTTCTTTTCTGTACTGCTGCGGCGAGGCAAATCTTCTTCGACAAATACGGATATTTTTCCTCCATCTTTGCTGACAACTGTCTCTTTTATTCCTACCTGATTTGTATTCATCCATTTTTCTGCACTGGCACTCGGAATACTTAGTTCCATACCATGGCACTTAAAATTTACCATACACCGATCTGAATGATCATCAATTTTGACGGAATAGCTAAATTCATTATCCTTTGCTAGCTGGATTTTTTCATTAATAAATTTTTCATTAATCAATATTTTTAGTTCATCTGATGACAGCCTCAATCTCACCTTATCTTTTTCCAATCGCAGTTTCATGCTCAAATATAATTTGTTCTTGCAAATAAATTTTAATTATGAACAGACAATTACTAATTTTGAACTTAAAGGATGAAAAAAATAGACATAAATATACTTTTGTTCGGGATAACAAAGGAACTGGCAGGACAACAAAAATTACAAATGCAATTACCCGAGGCGACCAACGTGGCTGATTTCAAAAAGCTTTTAAATAAAGAATACCCGAAACTTATTGAATTGGACTCCCTGGCCATTGCCGTAAATAGTGAATATGCATCGGATGATATTGTGCTTCAGGCAAATGATGAAATTGCATTAATCCCACCTGTTAGCGGCGGATGATATGATAGAATTAGACCAAAAACCTCTGGATATTAATAAAGCAATAGACCACGTCAGTGATAGATCTGTTGGAGGAATTGATGTTTTTATTGGTACGGTGCGCAATGCCACAAAAGGAAAAAAGGTCATCGCTTTGGAGTTTGAGGCATATGAAAAAATGGCGATTTCTGAATTTGAAAAAATTGTAGCTCAGGCCAATGCACAATGGCCGCTACACAAAGTAGCTATACTTCATGCCACAGGAAAAAAAGAAATTGGTGATGTCGCCGTGGTGATTGCGGTTTCATCTGCTCATCGGGATGCCGCTTTTATGGCTTGTCGGTATATTATTGACACCTTAAAAAAAACAGTCCCTATTTGGAAAAAGGAGATTTTTGAGGATGGCGATGTGTGGGTTGCTGCGCATCCATGATTGGACTTATTAATTTTAATGCGAATATAAAAAGGTATAATTCAACCATTTTTTGATAAATATCAGCGACTTCATGAATAAGTATTCCAAATTTTTTTTACTCATTATCCTGATAACTCAGGCTTGCAATCAGCATGAAGATACGATGCCAAATATCATCATCCTGATGGCTGACGATATGGGATATATCGATGCCGAATGTTATGGAGGCCCCATTAAAACACCCAATATCAATAGGCTGGCTAAAGAAGGAATGCGTTTCACTGATTTTTATTCCGCAGCGCCAAACTGCTCTCCTGCAAGAACAGGATTATTAACAGGCAGGACACCATCGAGAGTAGGTGTTTATGATTATCTCGCTGCCAATGCGCCAATGCACCTCCCGAAAAGCGAAATTACTATCGCAGAAATGCTAAAAGAGACGGGTTATGAGACGTGCCATGTCGGCAAATGGCATCTTAGCACCTGGGCAAAAGAGGGAATGATTGGCCCCAAACCCGACGAGCAAGGCTTTGATTATTGGTTCGCAGTAGATAACAATGCCGTCCCATCACATCTTAATCCGGTCAACTTTGAGCGAAATGGAAAGAAGGTTGGCCCGTTAAAAGGTTACTCCTGTCAGTTAGTCGTTGATGAAGCTATTTCGTGGCTGAGTGAAGAGCATCAAGAAGGCAGCCCATTTTTTCTTAATGTTTGGTTTAATGAGCCGCATGCAAAGATCGCCTCCCCTCCGGAGTTAATTAAAGAATATGAACAATTTGGAAAAGATGCTAAATACCTGGCCAACATAGCCAACATGGATAAGTCAATTGGTAAGCTACTCCAATACCTTGATGATACAGGATTGAGAGAGCACTCGTTTATACTATTTGCATCGGACAACGGCCCTTACCGGCAAGCTTCTACTGGAGAATTTCGTGGGAAAAAATCATTTTTATATGAAGGAGGCATCAGAGTGCCTGGGATTATCGCTTGGCCAGGTCATGTCAAAGCAAATATTATATCAAATACCCCTGCCGGCTTTGTTGATTTGCTGCCCACTATTGCTGCTATAACAGGATCAGATTTACCAACTGACAGAACATTAGATGGAACAAATATTCTACCAATACTTCAAGAAAAGGCCTTTGAAAGAATCAGGCCACTTTATTGGTATTTTTATAAAAGATATCCTATATCTGCTCTAAGAAAAGGTGATTTCATGATTTTAGGAAATCCTGCTGAACGATACAAACTCACTTCCCACCCATTTGATTCAGGAGATCAGGTCTATTTCAAAAATGCCATACTTGAAGAATTCCAGGTATATAATTTGAAAGATGACCCATCTCAGCGGAATGATTTATACCTCGGCGATCCTGACAAATATGAATCTTTAAAAATGGAGATTATCAAACATCAGGAAGAAATCATCGAAGAAGGGCCATATTGGAAAGGATTACCAAAAAATTAAACAGTATCTTAGGTCGTTAAAAAAAAGGTATACAATTCATGATATTTTAAAGATGTTGAATTTAGCTATTAAAATCCAGCGGTTTTTTGAGTACGACATTTGGCACATTTCCAGGCAAAACCTTTCGAAAAGGAAATCAAAATTGGTTTTTTATCTGAGGGTTTTAGTCCTCTCCATAAGAGGGTATCTCGAAGATCGTGTAGGAATAAGGGCATCAGCGCTAACATTTTTTACCTTGCTTTCAGTGATTCCTACCTTAGCCATGGGATTTGGAATAGCCCAGGGATTCGGTGTAAAAAAAATCCTTCAAAACCAATTGAAAGACAGTTTAGAAGGGCACGAAGAAGTATTTAACTACATCATTTCTTTTGCAGATTCCATGTTGGAGAATACCAGGGGTGGCTGGCTGGCTGGGATCGGAATCGTATTGCTATTATGGTCTGTAATTAAGGTGATTTGGAATATTGAAAATTCGTTTAACCACATTTGGCAGGTAAAAAAGCCACGGAAATTCATACGTAAGCTCAGTGATTATTTGTCGTTAATCGTGCTTGCCCCCATCATGTTGGTGCTGTCGGGAAGTATCAGCATTTTTATTTCCACTCAACTAAAAAAAATTTCTGGTGAAAACCTGGTCTTTGATAGCATTGGCCCGGCAATCGTTTTTCTAATTAATTTATCTCCATTTATTCTTATTTGGATCTTATTGACCTTGTTGTATATGGTGATGCCGAATACAAATGTCAGATTCAAATCAGCCTTTATTGCTGCCGTTATTGCCGGTTCGGTATTTCAACTGGTGCAATGGGGGTACATTCACTTTCAGGTTGGCGTTTCGCAATACAATGCCATTTATGGTAGTTTTGCGGCATTCCCTTTGTTCCTGATATTTCTTCAAATTGCCTGGCTTATTGTGTTGTTTGGTGCCGAAATTTCATACGCTCATCAAAACGTAAGCAGCTATGAATATGAAAAAGACATTAAAAATTTAAGCAGTTATAATACAAGACTGGCATGCCTGTCGGTATTGCAAGCCATTGTAATCGCATTTGAAAAGGGCGAAAAGGCAAAATCCGTCACCTGTATTGTAGCGCAATTTGGCGCCCCGATCAAGCTTGTTAAGCAGGTTGTCGACGAATTGGTGGAAAGTGGATTAATTGCAGCATCTGAAATCGATAATCAAGTGGTTTATTTGCCATCCTATGATATTCATAAAATGGATTTGAGCTATACTTTGACAAAGTTGAGTGACTTTGGCTCAGGGGCTATTCCATTCGAAAAAAATGAACCTGCCAAACGTTTCAATAAAAAACTTCAACTGCTTAGAAAAGAACTCAAATCTTCCAAACAAAATATACTGATCAAGGATATCTGAGGATTTAGTTGACTTGCTCCTTTAGGTTGAATGAAATATTGTTACTCCTATAGGTAACGTCGGTGCTGGTAAAAATTTAATGGTAAGGCTAGAATGAGTGTAGATTAAAACACCAAGTGATTCTTGTCCCTCAAGTCAAACGCCGTTTTAAAATTTACTAATTGTGGCGGACTTTCCAAGCATGGCCAAAGAATCCTGACTTATAAAACCCCATTCATTTATAGGTATTGTAAGCCTCATGTGTTACTCTTTCACAAATTCGTTCAGTCTAGGTTGAAGCACCCAATAGCCAATAATTGAAAACCAAATAAGGAAGAATTCGCCAGCGTAATCTCCAAACTTTGCCATTCGACCAAGTTCAACTGATTTAAGAGTCTTGGCGGCAAATCTTATGCCCCAGAAAATTATGAACATTGAAAAAAGATGAAGCGGTACAATGATACCCGCAATTGCTGCAGGATTTACTCCTTCCATTAATTCACTCCTTGTAAAAGATAATCCCATGAACACCATTATTAAAACAATGTAGATATTAGGGATTGCAAACAATATTTTAAAGCGTTTGACATTCAGTTTCACTCCTTCAGGTAATCTTGAGTTCAGGTTAGTCGAAATTGACCAAATCCAGCCGAACGTTCCAACAGCAAAAATTATCATCATAAATGGAAACGCTGTAATTAACAAAGTTGGGTTTGAGAAGGTAAAAATGTTAAGCAGAATTGGTAATCCCCATACTATTCCGAACAGTTGCCAATGTTTGAGTTTTAACAAAAATTTCATGTTTTGAGTTTTGGTTTCTACGAGCCAGCATTGAGGCCAACAATTTGATAAAGTTAATACCTAGAGCTAGTACTACCAAAAGGCATGGAAACTTCGTATTCAATAAGTTTAAACTCATAATAAAAAATGTAGCTAAATTTTATCGAGAAGGCGGATGAATTCATCAGGAGTACTATTTATCTGACGCAATTTTGCTCTTAATAATGATCGGGACAAATCTTTATGACCGTGGTGTGGGATTGTCTTGTACCGCCCATCAGGATGGCGATACAAAACATGGCTCCCATTCTGGTGCTTTATAATGAATTCCAAAAAAATAAGAGTTTTTCCATAGCCTGAGCATTCACCAAAGAAAGACTGCTCATACTGCTATGGAAATTTGTTGAAACCCAACAAATTCTGAAAAGTCTGCGCGTTCTTCTTCAGACAATTCTTCCAAACACAATTGAACTACCTCCTTCAGATTCTTGTTCAATTCATCCAAAGTGTCAGCTTGTGTATGAGCGCCCGGAAGGTTGGGGACAAACCCAACATAACTTCCTGTTTCTTTATCATTCTCAATTTATGCAGTAAATAAATAGCTTTTCATGAGTATAAAGATAAGGTTATCGCTCCGTGTAGGAGGCGTGCAGCAGTTCGTTTCTTACTGGCAATAAAAATAGCAAAAATTGTGTAGGTCCAAATTGCTCATCCACTTTCCGGCGAGCCTTGATCTTGCTGACTCAATGCTGACTCAAGGTGGGGATGCAACCCACAGTTAGCCTCACGGTGAAGAGAGCAATTATTGCGGCCTGACTTGACCAAATTTCTAAAGCCTTTATGCTGCTAACTCGCATGCCTACCTACACAATGTTGAACTAAACCTCACTATCGTTCGGTAGCTTGTGCTATTTTCAACATAATGGAACATAGATATTTTCATTCTTTTTATTAAACTTACGGATCGTTTTTTCTTCAATTTTTATTGTCAGAAAATAGATGAAAAATTGTTTCCACATATATAAGGTATACCTCCCAAAATATTCCAGTTTAGTTCAACATGAAGCACATATTTGGCTATCGCCAAAAACGATGCTTAATTATTAGAGACAGGCATTTACAAATCCAATATTCAAATGATTTCTTTACCAATTCGATTAACTGTTTTACTCCAATAGAGATACATTGCCTTACCAACAATCAATTTTTCAGGTAGAAATCCCCAATATCTCGAATCCAAAGAATTGTGTCTGCTATCCCCCAACATAAAATAATAATTCTCTTTTACTTCATAAGTTTCAATTGGTTTCCCATCGATAAAAACCAGTGAATCTTTTAATTCGAGTGATTGGCTTTCAAACTCCATTATTCGAAAATAGGTGCTTATATTGTTGGGAAGTAATTCAATTCTATCACCTTTTTTTGGGATATATATTGTTCCATAATGATCCGCATTCCAAGTGTCTCGGTAAAATTTAGGAAAAATCATCCTATCACCAAGATTCTTTTTTGCAACTGAGGGTTCCACACTTTTAATAAAATCTAATTGTTTCAATTCTTCTACCTGATTGAGTGTAATGTGGGCCATGTATCCATTTTGACTTGTTTCGTGATAATCATTAATCAAAAACTCTTTAAACACTCTTGGATTAATGGCTTGTCCATTTGTTGAAATAAAATGACGGTACTTTAGGTCCGGAATATTAAGTAAAGTATCACCATTAATAAAAACAATCCTGTTTTTTATCCTTAGGCTATCCCCTGGTAATGCAATACATCTTTCAATATAAAATGTATTAATATCATCCGGATGTTTAAATATTACCACGTCACTTCTATCTGTTTCTTTGGTTTTTTTGTATGCGAGAACATCTCCCACATGAAGGGTTGGTTCCATTGAAGGAGTTGGAATGTTTGCAAAATTTATGGGCGTTAAATTGTCCAATGTCTTATGAGGCATTGAATTAGTTATCAGAATATTTATAATAATTATGGCTATGTAAAAATACCATTTATCCAATCTTTTTGATTCATATTCCTTATCATTTTGAACTGACTTATAGCCACTTATTAAAAGGTATAAGTAATAACCAATAATGAGACATATTGCTGTGATGAAT
>JAUUZS010000482.1 GCA_030589835.1 Cyclobacteriaceae bacterium | reverse complement strand
GCAAAAAACCATAAACTATGATACACACATTTGCAAAGGAGGTTGATGAAGGATTACGCGGAACCGTAAAATCACTTCCTTCCAGGTATTTTTATGACTCAAAAGGGGATGAGATTTTTGTGAAAATCATGAATATGCCCGAATACTATCTTACCAATGCTGAGCTCGAAATATTTCACAATCAGACCACAGCACTCATCTCCTCATTCGGGATGAATGGGGAGCATTTTGAGGTTGTGGAGCTAGGAGCCGGTGATGGCCTGAAAGTGGTGAAGTTATTGAAACAGCTCAACGGAAGTAATTTTACTTATGCCCCTATTGATATATCTGTAAATGCAGTAAAAAAGCTAAAAAGCCGCCTTTTGGGCGAAATACCTGGGTTGGATTTTGACGGCAAACAGGGAGAGTATTTTGAGGTGTTGGATTCCTTAAAGCATGTAGGAAAAAAGGTGATTTTATTTCTTGGATCGAACATTGGTAACCTTACCGATTCCAGGGCTAATAGCTTTATGGTAAAAATTTCTGAATCTATGAATGCCCATGATAAATTGTTGATTGGCTTTGATTTAAAAAAAGACCCCAAAATAATAGAAAATGCCTATAACGACCCCCACGGGCATACAAGGGAATTTAACCTGAATTTATTGCGGAGAATAAACCGTGAGCTTGGTGGGGATTTTTCATTAGAAAAATTTGACCACGCCCCTGAGTACGATCATAAAACAGGAGCGGCGCTGAGCTATTTGGTGAGCAAGGTAGAGCAAACAGTTCATATTGAAGCAACGAGGGCCTCATACAAATTCAATAAAGGAGAGCGCATTCATACTGAAATATCACAAAAATATGATCTGGAAACCATCAAGAAAATAGCAGAAGATACCGGTCTTATCATAAAGGAGACTTTTTATGACAGCCGCAAATTTTTTATTGACGTATTATTCGAGAAAGAATGAGCCAAGGCATTCGTGGTAGAATAGTATATTTCAGATCATATTTCCAAAGAAACCATCTGAGATGAAGTGGTGCGAAAGGTTTCTATTGAAGCCAGAAACCGGATCAAGTCATCAGAAAATGTTATAAATCGATTTCAAACAAACAATAGTCATCATGTAGTTTCCAGAGTGTGTATCAGTCGGTCAATATCTTCTTCGGTATTGTAAAAATGTATGCCAACACGAATTGTATCCTGGCGCATTTTTACCACGATGTTTTTAGCGTTTAGATGTCGGGCAACTGTTGGATCGGCACGAAAACTCACTATATTAGAACGGTTGGTGTTGTCATCTGTCCCTACAAGGTTAAAGGAAGTAGAGACCAATTTTTTTGTAAATTTATCCAAAAGTTGCTGTTTATGCTCTGCAATATGATGTACACCGATCTCCATTTTAAACAATAAAGCATCTTGTAATAGGGTAAGCCCGGGCATATTCAGGAGCCCCGGTTCATAGCTGTTTATAGAAGGCCGATATTCCCATTGCTCTGCTACATATTTATAACTGTTATACCCACCGGTTTTGGGCGGGTACGTTGTCATGGTTTCCTGGTTGATACACATGATCCCGGTTCCTAAACCGGCATTCATCCACTTATAGTTGCTTGATATATAAATATTTACATCTGATCTATTAAAGGAAAATGGAACGGATCCAAGACTTTGTGTGCCATCCAAAATATACAATACATTGTGCGTCTTGCAAAACAATCCTAATTGGTCAATATCAATCATAAAGCCGGTCATCCATTGAACATGGCTAATCGCCAATATTTCAATTTCATGTGTTATAATTAACGCTTTCAATTCTTCCATATCAATAGCAAATCCATCGCGACTATCGATCCAGTGAACTTCAAAATCATTGATCAGAAAGGGCTGGATCAATGAGGGATAATCATCTTTAAAAAGCAACACGCGCTTTAAGCCGGATATGGCTGGAATTACGGTAGATAAACCGTATGAAAAATTTGGAATAAAGGCTATCTCATGAACAGGAGCGTCAATAAAGGTGCTTACCGTCTTTCTGATCTGAGGCATGGTTTCTGCCATAAATTGTTCAGCGGCTTTACTGCCATGAGCATGCAAATTTTCATTGAATTTATGCGCCTTTTCAATGCCGGATCTTGAAACAAGTCCAAAGGAAGAAGTATTGAAATAGCTTGTTTGATCTGGTTGAGGATAGGCTCTGCTAATTTTCTGATGGTCAAGCATAGGAGTATATTTTTCTAATTTATATCTCCTTGAAAATAATGAATCCAAAACACATATATCTTATCAGAAATTTAATTTGTAGTATAGACCTTAGTTTGTGTCCTCACAAACTAAAATTCATTTCGGTCTGTGAGGACACAGACCGAGGCCTACTTGATGCAAAATGTTGGCTTATATCAGTGATATACCATTAAGATCTGTAGTCAGGATTTCACTCATGGCATCAAAAAACGGTCTGAGTTTCTGAAATCCTTCAGCCATTTTTTTGTAGCATCCTTTCTGTAACACTTCCTTATCAGAAAATTCATGCTTGAGGATAAACTGCTTATAGCGCAACAAATCAATGGCGGAGTGATCTTTCGAAAAACCTTTGGGGGCAGTTTTTACTTGATTGCCCAATAGGGCACCAAAATAGGATTTGATTGCCCTACTTTCCAAAATGTCTCTTAACATGCTGTCATCCTGATCGATATGGTTTCTGATGTGTTTCAGATCTGCTGGATTGGGTCCAAAAAAGCCTCCGGCGATAAAGGTATTCCCGGGTTCGATATGATAATAGTAGCCTCCTCTTAAGGTCTTTGTAGCTCTTTTGAACGATCCACTCCAACTTATTTTATACGGTAATTTTTCCTTCGAAAAACGCACATCACGATAAATGCGAAACAAACTTTTTTTTCCTGAGATAGTAGCGATATCGTCATGTTTGCGCATTTCGCCAAGCAACGATTCGGCAAAATGGATCATTTGACCATGTGATGATTCATATTCCTTTTTATGAAGATGAAACCACTCCCGGTTATTGTTCAGGTTAAGCTCATTAAGAAAATCATAGACAGGTTCAAGTGTATGACTCATGCTATTTAGTTTGGCTCCTTTTAAATTATTTTTTGTAATATTTATATGATTTCAAATGCTGTTTTTATCTGGATTATACATTCAATCACATTTTACCAGGAATTAAAATACTCCAAAACCAAGTAAGGCAAAAGAGGCAAGGGCAGGCATGATGGTGACTAAAATAAGCTCCATCCTTACACACATAATCACCAAAAAAGGGACATCAATTTTAGCGTCCAGATCCTGACCATGTTTATTTTTTTGGTAAAAAATGGCTGGATATATGGAGACGATTGCCAAACCAATAAATAAGGTCAGTTTCGTGTGAAAGAGCCAGTTTCGGGTATAAAACGATTCGGGTTTGCCCACCCAAAACCATAAGGCTAAGCCAGCAAGCAGTACTATAAGAATTCCTAATCCATAAATCACATTAACCTTAGCAATTCGCTTGATTTCTGATCGGGTCATGGAACCGGAGATTAGCAATTGCTCTGAGAAAATTGCCCCGACTATAGCAAAAACTGCTATAAAATGTACATATCTTGTTAATGCTAGTTCAGTCATATGAATGTATTTGATATGGTATTTGCTCAAAGATAAGGTTTCAGAAGGCTTTTTTAACCTTTGCTGAAAATCATTTTACAATTAATGAAACAACTATATTCTATATTGTATTTTATAAACCTAGGGGCTGTCTAAATCGAGTCCATCTATAAAGTCAGAGTTTGCTAAGAATGTTCGAGGTCAAGGCTTGCGAAGTTTCTGAAAAACAGAGTTTACGTTTGTAAATGAGTTTTTTAGAAACAAGCCTGCCTACCGCAGGCAGGCGTAACGCAGAGATCGAACATTATGGACAGACTCAAATTAAAGTTTAACATGGGAAAAATAAATATTGGTGACCGCATACCGGTTTTTCAATTAAAAAATCAGGATGGAATT
>JAUUZS010000344.1 GCA_030589835.1 Cyclobacteriaceae bacterium | reverse complement strand
TTTTTCCAACCGGCCTCTATTTTACCACTTATCGAGTGATAGCTGCCTTTGGCCCAGGTGAGTGTGCCTCCAGGAATAGGCTTCAATATAAAGTGCTTAAAACCGGGTGAATCGTAATCAGGTTGAATGCCAAGAATATTTTCGTACATCCATTCGCCAACGGCTCCAAAAGCATAGTGGTTAAAGGAGTTCATTCCGGCACCCTGAAGCCCGCGGCCTTTCACATACCCATTCCATCGCTCCCAAATAGATGTCGCCCCTTGCTCAATGGAATATCCCCAGGATGGAAATTCTGTTGTTTCGAGTAGCTGGAAAGCTTTTTCAGCATAACCTCGCTTCACCAGTTCTTTCATAAGTGGCAAGGTTGAATGAAAGCCTGTATTCATGCGGCCATCATAAGGGATAAATTTATCAATCATTCTTGTTTCAAAGTTCTTTTCCAGCTCTTCAGGAAAGATCTCGTAGAACAACGCCAAAGCATAACAAGCCTGTGCATCACCTTCAATTTCACCTTCGGCATCTATAAATTCTTTAGCAAAAGCCAATTTAATATTCGACGCCAATTCAGCATAATAGTCGGCTTTCTTAGCGTTCCCAATGGCACTGGCCATTTTAGATAGGTTATTGACTGAATTATAAAACATAATGGTAGAAAAAACTTCAGAAGGGATTTGTGCTCCTGTTCTGGGGAAACCTTCAGCTTTAAGTGTGTTTCCATTTAGCCAATCGCCATAGTTATTGCCCATTCCACTTTTCCAAATCAATCCCGGATTGCTCTTGTGAATGTTATTAATGTATCTCTCGTAAGCTTCAAAATGGTCTTCAATAATTTCTTTGTCCCCATAATTGAGATAAAGGATATACGGCACCTGAATGGCTGCATCGGCCCAGCCCGGGGCATTGGTGAAATGCTTTTCATAGGCAAAAGGATGTGGGGCAATGTCGGGAAATGTGCCACGCTCTGATTGAGCATCCATTATATCAATGATCCATTTGTTGTAAAAAGCAGCCATATCGCGATTGAAAATGGAGGCTTGTGCAAATATATACACATCGCCCATCCATCCGCAGCGTTCATCACGCTGTGGACAATCCGTTGGCACGCCATGCATATTGCTCACATGCGAGCGGTTAATGTTTTTATAAAGTTGGTTGAGCATGGGGTTGGAACAAGCAAAATGTCCCGTACGCGGCTGATCCGAAGCCACAACCATCGCCACCAGGATACTTTTATCCGGTTTGGCACGCAAGCCTTGGACTTCCACAAATCGAAACCCGTGATAGGTAAACCGTGGTTCGTACTCAAGTTTTCCAGTCGACCCCAAAATAACCGTATCGGTCTGAATGGCCATTCCAAGATTCTCGGTGTAGAGTTCCCCATCCTCATCAAGCATTTCGCCATGCTGAAGTACAATCAGGTCACCCGCTTTGCCTTCCAGGTTTATCTTGCACCAACCCGCAATATTTTCCCCTATATCAAAAATATAATGCCCCTCTTTGGTCTTTGTCACACTTTTGGCGGCCAGGGTTTCTACCACTTCAATAGGCTGATTCACCTGTGGAACAAGATTTATGTCCACTTGCTGATCGATCACAACGTTGTCCCAATCCGTATCGTCAAAGCCGGCCTGCTGCCATCCTTCTACTTCTTTATTGGCATCGTAGGTTTCACCCAGGAAGTTATCTGCAAGGCGAAGTGGCCCATCATTGAAAATCTTCCAAGAATCATCGCTGACAATCATTTCCTTTTCACCATTCGCATACTCGACTTCCATCTGAAAAAAGAGCCTTCGGTTAATTCCATAAACCCCTCTTTTCGGGAAATAAGGACTCCAGCGAACAGGCCCCAGCATGCCGGCATACCAGCCATCGGCCAGCTGTGCGCCAATTACATTGGTTCCGGCATGAAGCATACTGCTGACATCAAATACCTGGTATTGCACGCGTTTGTTGTAATCGGTCCATTCGGGAGCCAGCACCCGGTGGTCGGGTGATTGCGCATTAAAAGCGATCTCATACACCCCTAATGCAGACACATAGGCAATTGCCTTCACCGGTTTCTCCTTCAGTTCAATTGTTTTACGCAATAAAGGCGATGGCGGAATCGCCCTGTGTTTTGGATGCGGAGGAGTGTCCGTAATACCATCTGTTAACATATCGGGATCATAACCATCTTCGCGGTCGATCTTAATCAGCGCATCTTTGTAGGTCACGGCACTGTTTAAGGAAACGATTTTATCATCCTTGATTACCTCCAGCTCGGCAAGAGAAAATGCAAATAGTTTTGTTCGATCCCCATGATCTTCAGGATCATGATTCCTATGCTTGTATTTTATTAATTCTGTCGCTACAAAACGGACATAGCGTCCTTGAGCATTATCCAATGTGTGTGCTACAGGCTTGCCTTTTAGAGCAGCTCCCTTATTCACCTCTACAAATTGTTTCCACTCTTTGGCGTCATTGCTCACTTCAATGCGATAAGAAGGTGGGAAATAATAGTCTTTGATGCGTCGTTTGTTATTGTCGGAAGGGTATAGTTTGATTTTATCAAACTCCTGTATGTCGCCAAGATCAATTTGCACCCATTTCTCTTCATTTGGCTGATCCGTATAAGCGCTCAAATAGCCAATGTGTTTGTACAATAAGGGATACTCAAGAGGCACTTCCGGCTGATCGCCAATCCAGCTGGCTTTCCAGTCCATTTTATCGAATGAACCGCTTATAAAACTCACTGTTTCGCTCCAATTCGAAACGTTTCCGTCACGATCCCACACCCTGACTTTCCAATAATACTTTGTAAAGGATTGCAGTTTGTTCCCTTGCCATTTAATGCCGAAAGTCTCATCCCCTTTTGTTTTTCCACTATCCCAAGTGTTGCCATTGGCAGCGTCAATCTCCTCCAATTCATCACTCACAATTAGTTGCCAGGCAGTTTGTTTCTGCATGTTTTGAGTTGAAATGATCTCCCAGCTAAACCGGGGTGATGCTTTGGCCACCACCGCCTCTTTCATGTATTCGCAATTTAGGTTCGCAGCATGAAATTCAGGATTTATCTTTTCAGAACAGGCCTCAGTAAATAATAATATGAAAAGGATTAGTAAGTGATGATATCGCTTCATTGTACTTATTGTTTTTTTTATAAAAATAACAACATCAAGAATAAAATAACGAATTGCATTATTCCCTTCAACTAGGGATTTTCATATAAATACCAATTCGTACAGTGGATTAAATTGTCTTTCTCTTTCCTCTGCTACAAGCCCACTATTGCCTGTAGGCACACCGATCTTTGGATTTTAAAATTTAATCTTTAATTCTGTATTAGCCCACAAATTGCTAACTGATAATTCAACGGCTTTTTCCAAATCTTCGGTAGCCAGTCCTTTTTTACCAAGCCCCTTATTGCCCAATCCTCTTATGGTATGTGCCATTGAAAGCCGGGTATTTTCATTCTCTCGTTCCCCGAATATGGCGAAGTAATCGGATTCATCTCCTGATGCTGAATTAAGTTGCTTGTCTCCATTTGCCACCAGGGAATTAAAAATTTCGGTGGCTTTGGATTTATCTTTTAATTTGAGAAAACTTAATCCCTGGTAATAACTCATAAAGCCCCTGCCTCCGCCAGATGTTTCAACTGTTGCGGCTAATGTATAGAAAGCTTCGGCTTCCTGCTTGTTCATAAGCAAATCATGAGCAAGCCCAATATAATAATTCACCTGAATATCCCTGTTGCCGGATCTGGCACTCCCCGCTTCCTCATCAGGCACCTGAGCCAACAAAAAGTGATCGAGTGCTTTCTGATATTTTTTATCTGCCAAATACTTTATTCCCAATGATAATTGTGAATCAATAATGACCTCGCGTACCTGTGAATTTCCCTCACGATAGCTAAATTCCTTCCCTTTCAAATATGCTACTGATTTATCCGGTTTTCCTGCCAGGGTAAGGACCGTTATTTGACGGACAAAAGCATCATCACGCTTTTCGACCATCTCATTATTACCCTCAAATATTTTTAACCTCTTGTCAATCGGACTATTATTTAATTCATATAACCTATCCAATTCAGTATAAAAAATGGCATTACTATTATCAAAAGAAATCGCCTTTTCATAGTAAGGAATCGCTTTTTGAAAATCTTCATCATGACGATAATACCCCCAACCCAGGTTTCGATATGCCATGGCCAATTCCGGCTCATGCTGCACTGCCTTCTCCCAATATACGATCGCTGCAGCAGGCTGCTTATTGTACAAAATATTGCCGAGGTAATAGTTTGCTTTCCCATCATTTTCATGATAGACTAATGCTGTTTTCAACACTTTCACTGTTTCAAGGCGGTAGGGGAAACAATAATCTTCTGAAAGTCCCCGAGCCATTTTGAAAAAGTGCTCAGCCTGGTTTTTGTTACCATATTTATCTTGAATATATCCCATATAATATTGAACAATTGGATTCTCGCCTTTATAACGGAGCAAAACATCTTCTGCTTCGCTTAGCATTCCTTCATTAAGATACCCATCAGCCAGTTCAAGGTAATTCTGATCAAAATCCCTCATTTTTTTAGATAATGAAACCAACTCTTTTTCTGCTTCCCGGGCATTACCAGATTCTTTTGCAATCAAATAAACTTCATTTCCTACCCTAAAATTAAGGGGATCGATTTTGAGAATATTCGCTAGAGTTTCACTTGCCCCTTTATAATCACCTAGCCTTCGTTGAATTGAAGCTTTCAAGCCGGTTGCACGGGTATTTTTTATATTGGTAGAAAGTGATTCATTGATTTGATGAAGCGCTTTTTCAAAATCACCTTTTATGCATGAAATCTGAGCCAGTTGGAAATAGGCAGCTGAATGATACGCATTATCCCAGGTCGCACGGAAAAGGGTATCTATAGCTTCATCGTAAAGCTCAAGGGCTTTTAGTGTTAATCCCTGCAGGTAAAGGGCTTCACAAGTTGATGGTCGGGTATAATCATGTGTGATGCGTTTTGCTGCCCGTGCAAAATAGTTTCTTGCGGCATTATAATCTCCGTTTTTAAGCAACTGGTTTCCTATTGCTGTATTGGTTCTGATATTGTTGGGGTCGCGTTTAAGCGCTTCTTCGTAATAATCCCTTGGATCTTTGTAGAACTGTTCCATCCTGCTACCCGTTAAAAATAATTCTTCGACGGTTGAAATATCTTCAGGCAGCGGAGGTTTATCCACCACTTCGGGGAGATTTTCCTGCAGTTTCCTTTCAATCGGTTGATAGGAAATAAGCACTTCATTGGCCTCAGAATCAATTAAAGTGGTGGAGAGGTCAGTGAAATT
>JAUUZS010000521.1 GCA_030589835.1 Cyclobacteriaceae bacterium | reverse complement strand
TTGATTGTCTCTTTTTTCTCTTACGAACCAGAGTGCCTCATCATGCCATTGGGTTCTGGGTGCATTTTTTAAAAATGCTTTTGCCGCAAGCGAATGTTTCATGTTATGGATTTATTTAGTATTTCCGCTACATGCATTACCTTGAGGGGTTGACGGTTTCTTTTTATCAATCCTTCAAAGTGCATAAGACATGACATATCCGTACCCGTAATGATTTCCGCATCATGAGAAAGATGATCTTTTATTCGATCCTTACCCATCTGAACAGAAACAGCTTCTTCAAATACACTGAATGTACCACCAAATCCACAACACTCATCCTCACGGTCAAGCTCAACAAGATGGATCTCTTTTAGGGAGGCGAGTAGCTGACCAGACTTAGAATAGATTTTCCCTGCCAATTCGCTTGACATTCCATTTCTTAAACCGCGCAAGGCATGACAGCTTTGATGCAAGCCTACCCGATAAGGGAAATATCCATCGAGCTTATTAATCTTCAAATTATCAGTTATAAATTCTGTGAGTTCAAAAATATGGTCTCTGACATGAATATATTTCTCATCGTGTAATTCTTTTGGGACGTGTTCCTTGATCTGTAGCACGCAACTTCCAGATGGACTGACAATAGCATCATAGCCGCTGAACAGGTTGATAAAATGCTTGCATATCCCTATTGTCTCATTTTCCAGACCTGAATTTGCCAGAGGTTGTCCGCAACAGGTTTGATTTGGAGGCACATCGATGTTCACACCAAGCTTTTCCAGCAATTGCAGGGTATTAATTCCAACACCGGGATAAAATTGATCAATGTAACATGGGATAAAGAGTCCTACCTTCATGATTTTTCCACGTTGATAATTATCATAGTTGTACTTCCATACATATTCCCATTTTCAGGATTATTTTTTTAGTTATAAATAGTGATCAATAATTGTGACAAGTATTAACAATATGTCATTTTTTCCTGGCACCAAAACATTCACTTAATCTATTCTTCTGATTCTACTTTGATCACTTCAACCCAATGTTTGGCTTTTTTATTCGTATGGTGTTCGATCTGGTGACGGCAACTAAATCCACAAGCCACCACGCTGGCAGCATATTTTAACTTATTAATTGCCGGGAATAAAATCTCGGAACCGATTTTCTCGGAAATAGTATAATGCTCCTTTTCATACCCGAATGAGCCTGCCATGCCGCAGCACCCTGAATCAACCTCACTATGATTGAGGCCTTCCACTTTATCCAGGATACCATTCATGGATTTAGTACCATAAAGCGCTTTTTGATGGCAATGGCCATGCACCATGACTTCACTTTCATCGGAAATAAATTTGGCTTTCAAGCTTCCTGATTCTACTTCTTTATATAAAAATTGATCTATCATGTGTACACCAGACTTTAGCCTGCCAGCAAGTGTATCATCCTCAATTAAGTCCGGCATATCGTCGTTTAGTGCAGACGCGCAACTAGGTTCACAAACTAATACCGGAATGCCTTTCGACAGATAATTATCCAATCCCTGAGATGTCTTCAGCCCTTCTTTTTTTGCTTCTTTCAGAAAACCATGTGATATTTTGGGGCGCTGACAGCATCCTACTTCTGCCAAAAGCACATCATACCCACATGACTTCAAAAGATTATATGCCGCTCTGCCAATATGAGGTTCGTGGTAATTCAGGTAGGTATCGGCAAACAAGGCCACTTTTTTAGCTCCCTCTTTGGCTGCAATGGCATTTTTTGCAAACCACTGACCAAAGGTTTCGCTTGCATATTCCGGTAGTTTTTTTCTTTTATCAAACCCAATTATTTTTTCCATGACATACCTGAATAGTCCGGTTGATTGTATAACATTGGTTATTCCTGCCATACCACCGCTGAGCTTTGCAGACATACTAGAAGAATCCCTGATGAGACGGTCTCTGAGATTGGCGCCGTTTTTATCATAAAACATCTGGCTCACCTCGCTTTTAAGTTTTGCCATATCCACATTACTGGGGCATTCCGATTTGCAGGCCTTGCATGACAGGCAGAGGTCCAGTACCTCATGTAATCGTTCACTGGCCAGACCATCCTTGCCCAATTGCCCGGACATTGCCAAACGCATGGCATTGGCGCGGCCTCTTGTGGAATGTTCCTCGTCATGGGTGGCTTTAAAGCTGGGGCACATTGTTCCTCCCAATATCTTGCGACACTCACCAACTCCTGTGCACATGTGCACCGAATCTTTAAAAGATTCGTCATTAGTGTAGCGATATTGTGTTAGCACCTTTTCATCCTTATATTCAGCGCCATACCGCAGGTTTTCAGTTATGCTTGGGGCATTGACAATTTTCCCGGGATTCATCAGGTTGTCCGGATCAAAGAGTTTTTTTATCTCCCGGAATGCATTGTAAATCTGCTTTCCAAAAAACTTTTCATTGTATTCGCTTCGCACCAGACCATCTCCATGTTCACCACACCAGGAACCTCCGTATTCTATTACAAGTTCAAAAGTTTCATCGGCGATTTTCCTGAATCGCTCAATATCGATTTTTTGTCTTAGGTCCAGAATCGGTCGCACATGGATCACCCCTACACTGGCATGGGCGTACATCGCCACCTTTGTATCATGTTTATGGCAAATTTTGAGAACCCTATCAATATACTCCGGTAATACGGGTGTAGGAATACCGGCATCTTCAATAAATGGAAGTGGTTTTTTATCGCCTTTGATCCCCAACATTAGACCAAGGCCCTTTTTCCGAATTGTCCAAACGTCATTGTAATCTGTCCCTTCCGGGAACAGCGGGTAAGCATACCCCGTCTTTAGCTTTTTCAGCTTTTCGATCATCTTTGTAGGGCGCTCCAAGACTTCTTCTTTGCTGTCGCCATAAAACTCCACGATCAGTATGGCCTCGGGATCACCATCAATAAAATGGCAACTGCGCCGTGTCGTCAGGTTTTCCCTGCTTAAATCAATCACCGTTTTATCCAGTATCTCCACGGCCGCCGGTGTAAACGCAAGCATCGGTTCCACAGCCCGGATAGCTTCCAGTAAATCCGCGAAATGCACTACACATACAGACTTATATGCCGGGAGCGGCTCTAAATTAAGTTTTACTTCCAGCGTGGTAGCCAGGGTTCCCTCACTTCCGGTAATCAGCTTGCTCAGGTTCCATTCATCGGTGTTTACAAATTCATCGAGATTGTAACCACCCACCCTGCGCATCACTTTGGGAAAACGTTTTTCTACCTCTTTTCTATTTTCCTCAATGATATTTTTAAAATTCAAGTAAATCTGGCCCTCGCGATCATCTTTGGATATCATCACATTAATTTCTTCCCGGGAAAGATTGCTCAGATTTAGTTTGGTGCCATCGGCTAAGACAATATTTGCCTCAAGCACATGATCAACTGTTTT
>JAUUZS010000143.1 GCA_030589835.1 Cyclobacteriaceae bacterium | reverse complement strand
TCGAACTTTCTAGCTCAGACACTTGATTTTATAGACAGACATTAATTTAGAATTGTTTTTTGGAGATGATCATTTTATGTAATGGGTGGTAAAAGAAATAAAATTACATTATTATAATATATAAAAAATGAAAGAAACTATACGCACATTTTTATCCGCACTGACAATTATTGGCATACTATTCTCATGTGAAACCGCACAACAAAATTATATCCCGATAAAAAAGGAAGCCTTCCAGTTGACCCATGAGGGGAAGCAGATTGATTTGTTTACCCTGAAAAATGCACAAGGTATGATTGTCCAGGTCACAAACTATGGCGGCAAAATCGTTTCCATTATAGTCCCGGATCGCGATGGGAATATGGGCGATGTGTGTCTGGGATATGAATCGGCAGAGGAATATGTCAACGGTATTGCCTCGCTGGGTGCTACAATGGGTCGATTTGCTAACCGGATTGCAAATGCACAATTTACATTGAATGACTCAACCTATCGTCTGGCAAAGAACAATGGTGAGCATACGATCCATGGAGGGGCAAAAGGATTCCGGTTCAAGGTTTGGGATGCCAGACAATTGGACGAGCAAAGTCTTGAGCTCACTTATTTTTCTGAGGATGGTGAAGAAGGATTCCCGGGAAATCTGACCCTTAAAGTCCTGTATACGGTTACCGGTGAGAACGAATTAAAACTCACCTATCATGCCACTACAGACAAACCCACTGTACTCAACGTGACAAATCATGCCTTCTTCAACCTGGCAGGTGAGGGAGTTGGGGATGTGCTGGATCATGAATTGATGGTAAATGCAAATACTTTTACTCCTGTAGATGCTACAGCAATTCCTTTAGGGGCATATCAAAATGTGTCGGGCACACCCTTAGATTTTAAGAATATGACGAGAATAGGAGATCGAATCGATGCGGATTTTGAACAGCTGAAGCATGTGGGAGGCTATGATCATAATTTTATAATAAATAAAAAAGAAAATGAACTGGCTGTGGCCGGGTTGCTTTATGAGCCGGTTTCCGGTAGGGTTATGGAAGTAAAAACTACCGAGCCTGGCTTGCAGGTGTATACCGCTAATTCACTAACGTCTGCGGATACTGGAAAAGGAGGCAAGGTATATGACTCCAGGTCATCTGTTTGCCTGGAAACACAGCATTTTCCGGATTCCCCCAATCACCCAAATTTCCCATCAACCATCGTCAACCCGGGGGAAGATTTCGTATCTACTACGATTTATAAGTTTTCGGTGAGATAGATATTCTAAAATTTTTAGCCTAGACCTGACAGGTTTGTTTATTAATATATAAAAAACCTTTCAGGTCTTCATGGTTATTACCCAAAATTGCGCCTCTCATGAATAGAATTGCCTTTAAAATGAAACTCAAGCCTGGCTGTGAGCAGGAGTATAAAAAAAGGCACGACAAGATTTGGCCGGATCTGAAGCAATTATTGAAAGATGCTGGAATTTCTGATTATTCGATTTTTATGGATCACGAGACCAATACGCTTTTTGCTGTTCAAAAACAGGATGGGGAAGCGTCATCTCAGGATTTGGGCTCTTTGCCAATCGTCCAGAAATGGTGGGAATACATGTCTGACATCATGGAAACCAACGATGATTTTTCACCTATTACCGCTCCATTAAATGAAGTTTATCACTTAGATTAAAAATTTATTATGCGATCCATTCAGATAATTTTTATCCTCCTTTTAGTTTCATTTTCTCAGTGCAACACGAATTCTGTACAGCTCACCAATCAGGATGTGTGGCCCGAAATAACCAGGGAAACCAAACCGTGGACACGATGGTGGTGGATGGGCAATGCGGTGAATAAAACAGATATCGAAAAGCAACTTCGCAGTCTAGCTGGCGCCGGATTTGGTGGTGTGGAAATCACACCGATATATGGAGCGCAGGGATATGAAGATCAGTACATTGATTACCTTTCGGATGAGTGGATGGAAATATTGCAGTTCACAATACAAATGGCGGATGAGCTAGGAATGGGCGTGGATATGAACCTGGGGACCGGTTGGCCTTTTGGCGGCCCACAGATCACACCCGATAAGGCCTCATCAAAATTGGTACTTCAAAATTATAATTTTACCGCAGGGAAAAAACTAGCCGATCCCATTACCATTGAAGATGAAAAACAAAACAAGGCTGATGTGGATTTGCTGGCAATTGTGGCCTATGAAAAAGATGGCTTAATTACAGATCTGAAAAATTTTGTCGATGAGAATGGGATGTTGAACTGGACGCCAAAATCAGATGGAGTGATCATTGCAGCATTCAACGCCAAAACAAGGCAAAAAGTAAAACGCGCTGCCCAGGGTGGTAAAGGTTGGACGATGGATCATTTTTCCAAAGAGGCACTGGAGGCCTATTTAAGTAGGTTTGATGCTGCATTTGAGCATATTGATCGCAGGCCACGTGCATTTTTTAACGATAGCTTTGAGGTGTATGGATCGAGCGGTACGAAAGATATATTTCAGGAATTTCAGCAGCGAAGGGGTTATGACCTCAAATTGCATTTGAGAGAATTGGGTTCCAGTCTTGATACAGAGATGAACCGACGCATTCAATCTGATTACAGGGAAACGGTAGGGGAGTTGCTTCTGGAAGAATTTACACAGCCTTGGACAAACTGGTCGCACAGTAAAAATTCATTGTCAAAAAACCAGGCACATGGCTCACCGGGCAATTTACTAGACCTGTATGCCACTGTCGATATTCCCGAGTGCGAAACCTTCGGTTCAACTTATTTTCCTATTCCCGGATTGCGAAGGGATACTGCCGACATTCGAATTGACAATGTGGTGCCTGACCCCATCATGTTAAAATTTGCCTCTTCGGCAGGAAATGTTACAGGAAGGAAATACGTTTCTTCAGAAACATTTACCTGGCTGGCAGAGCATTTTAAGGTTTCCTTATCACAATGCAAGCCAGAGTTGGAGCAGGCGTTTTTGTCCGGTGTCAATCATGTGTTTTATCATGGCACCACCTATTCCCCAGAGGAGGCTGGCTGGCCGGGCTGGTTATTTTATGCGTCGGTTCAGTTTGGTCCGGTAAACAGTTTTTGGCCACATATTAATGGATTGAACCAATATATTGCCAGGTCCCAATCTGTATTGCAGCGGGGCAATACGGATAGTGATTTGCTAATGTACTTCCCGATGTATGATGTCAGGAATATAACCGGTCGATTAGATCAGCAGCTCAGTATTCACAGCATTGATGAATGGCTTCACCCAACGGACTTTTATAAGGAATCCAATAAATTGATGGAGAATGGATATTTACTTGATTTAGCTTCGGATAGGTTCATCTCTGATTTTAAGGTCACTAAGGGGGAAATACATCATGATGATCAGGGAGGTATATACAAAACCTTAATTATTCCAGCTTGTGAAATGATGCCCCTCCCGACTCTCCGGAACATTTTGGAATTGGCACAAAAGGGTGCAACGATTATTTTTCAGGAATTACCCAAGGATGTTCCAGGATTTTATGAACTGGAAATCAGGAGGGATGATTTGAAAAAAATCCTGGAAAATATCCCATTCCAAAATGATGATGAAAATATGAAGATAGCCCAGGTGGGGGATGGGAAAATCCTGCTTTCAGCAGATTTGAAGGTCGCATTAAACAATTTAAAAATGGATAATGAAACCATCAATGAGACAGGCTTAAAATTTATACGAAGGATAATAGAAGGAGATACCTATTATTTTCTTGTTAATCATACATCAGAAAATTTTGATGAAGAAGTGGAACTACGTGTAGATACAGATAATGCCATTTTAATGGATCCCAATCATGGGAATTTTGGAAAAATAACAGGCATCAATGGAAATGGAAAAGCGAAAGCAAGGATTCAATTGAAATCCGGGGAATCGATCATCGTGAGGTGTACTGACAAAAATGTATCAGAAATCAATGATTGGAAATATGCCAGTTCATCGAAGGAACCAATGACTCTTGACGGACCATGGAAATTGACATTTTCTAATGGCGGCCCTGAATTGCCAGAAGCCGCACAGCTCGATAAGCTGGTTTCATGGACGGATTTAGATGATGAAAAAGCAATCAATTTTTCAGGTCAGTCTACCTATGAATATCAACTCAATTTGGATAGCGAATTAGCTGACGATTATATGCTGGAACTGGGAAAAGTGGCAGAAAGCGCCAAAGTGTGGATCAATGATCAGGAAGTAGGTGTGTTATGGAGTTTGCCTTTTGAAGTGAGGATTGGGAAATACCTGAAAAAGGGAAATAATTCCATCAAAATTGAAGTTGCCAACCTCATGGCCAACCGGATTCGATACATGGATCAAAACGGTATGGAATGGCGAAAATTTCATGAGATCAATTTCGTGAACATTCGCTACAAACCTTTCGATGCTTCGGACTGGAAACCGATGCCTTCAGGATTATTGGGGCCTGTGGTTTTGATGAGGATGGAATTGGAGTGATGTTTTACTCATGTGTTCTTTTGCCAAAATCGCAAACTAACATTTTTTGGTGTTGTAAAAATAGGTCTATGTGCTTTCTTCTATTTCTTGAATGAAATACTTTATGACATAGACCATTAACTAGCTACTTTTTAACTTTTGATGATTTTGGAGGATATATATTTACATTTTCAATGTAAGTTATCTCCGTTTCCCTTTTTTTCCTTCTCCAGTTAAAAAACGCTTTTTTGAAATTGAAATTTAGCATAATTATTTTTGTTTAATTACGAATCAAAAGTGCTAAAAAATAGAAATCGAAGCAAGAGAAAAATACAATAATAATTGCGTAATATTGTGTTACACAAGCTATTACAAAAATACTATCCTTTGTTTTTTCTTTTCTTGACTGACCTATTATTTAAATACCATTATTAGATCCAGCTACTTTTGTTTGACTTTGTCAAGAGTAGTGGAAATTGCATTAGCAAGTAAACTAAATTTCTGATTTTGTCTAAAAGTATCTTTAGCACTACAAATACCAACCCCTATAATTCTGTCGAAAAACTTTTGCAATTGTTGAAGATATTAATGTAACAAATCCACTTCAGAAAGTTCTTTACCAATCGATTGAACACCATCCAGAATTCGTTTGGTTTGAGCAATGGAAGGTTTTTTTATGCCTTTAATGTATTGGGCCAATAGACTTTGATTCATTCCGATCCGCTCAGAAAGAGCTTTCGCATTGATTACTTTGTAAAATTCAAAAAAGCTTTCTAAGTCATAGCTAAACTTAATTTCTTCAAGCGTATACGTCATATTTTTCTTTTCAAAAGAAAGGTTTACAGCTTCAAGGATATTTGATTTTAGTTCTTCGAATGTTTCTCCTTCAGTGGCTATAAATACATTATCAGAAAAAGCATTGGCGCTGTATCCTGTATCTTCTTTTGTAATTGTAATTTTTATTTTTGGCTTTCTCATCTTTTTTTGGTTTTTATGTTTGCCTGTTTTAGCAAAGCAGTTAATAAACCTTTTTTGACCTCTTTGCCTGCGTGGTAAGGTACAGTAAGTTGTTCTTGTTTGATTGGGTGTTGCATGATGACATGGCTACCCTTTTTTCTGACTTCAAACCAACCATCTTTTTTCAACAACCTGAAAAGTTCATTATATTTCACAACATAAAAGTAATAAATGTATTACTTTTAGACGAATAAATCTTCACTAAATAAATTGGGGTTCTACCCTGAATTTAATGGAAGATAGTAAATTTTGTCAGAAGTCGCCAGCCTGCCGGCGAGGCAGGGAAGACCGGAGACCGAAGTAAAAAAAGGTGAAAACCCAATGCAGGAATAAGAAACATTAACATTTGCTGATTTTGGAATTCTTTTCTTCCAACTCCTGACTTCGGACTTCTGGTTTTTGGACCAAAGTTTTCCATTAAAATAGCAGTAGAACTTAAATTGAAAACTGTAATTCCCTAAAATCCTTGTAGTCCTGTATTTATTTCAGGTTTCAACTCAAATCCCTCACAATCAACTGAATGTTCTTTTTATCCCGATGTTCCAGGATCAATTCTTTGTTGATCATGACCCTTTCGATGGTGGATTCGTCGAAGTAGCGAATGGTGATCAGCTCCAGACCGGTTTCATAGCTGACTTTGAAATCCGACTCTAACTGATCTATGATTTTTGGAAGGGTTCTTTTATCGTTGTTGATGCAGATCAAAAACTTGAGGGCAGAATTTTGCATCAAATTGATTTTAACCCTGTTATCTGATAAAATCCCAAAAATAGTCTGTAGGTTATCCTCAGCAATGAAAGAGAAATCTTTAGGGGAAATCCGGATGAGCACCTGATCCATTTTGAAAATGAACGAAGGTATCAATTTATCATAGTCCACATTGCTGATGACTGTACCTTTAGCTTCGGGGTTTCTAAATGACTTTACATGCAGATTGATGTTTTTATTCTGTAAAGGCTTTATGGTTTTGGGATGGATAACACTTGCTCCATAGTAAGCCAATTCAATGGCATCCCTATAAGAAAGTTCATTCAATAGCACCGTATCATCAAACCATTTTGGGTCGGCATTCAATACGCCGGGGACATCTTTCCAGATCACCAATTTTTTAGCCTTGAGCACATGTGCCAGCACAGCGCCGGTATAATCAGATCCTTCTCTTCCCAGCGTGGTCGTAATGTTGTCGATAGTTGATCCTAAAAACCCTTGTGTTACTAAAATTTGGTTTTTACCAAATTGAAAATGCTCGTTGACGAGTTCTTTAGTCACCTCCCAATTCACACGTGCTTCACGATAGGCGTTGTTGGTTTTAATTGAAAAGCGCACATCTTTCCATGCAGCATTGATTTTTTGAGCTTGCAGATAATGCGTGATGATCTTTGTAGAGAGCAATTCGCCAAAGCAAATGAGCTGGTCATAATCGTGATCATAGCTGAGTGATGGCGCCTTATCCAGTATTCGGTCGAGTTCCGTAAACAAGCCATTTATATCTTCATAAACATGGCTGCTTTTGTCGGTGAAAAGAGCATCAATAATTTCAAAATGATATTTTTTTAGCTCTTCAAGCTGATGATTCAAGCCTTCACGATCCTTATTGACATAGTTTTCAATAATGAGCTCAAACCGATTTGTTGTTTTTCCCATTGCGGATATCACAACGATGATGTGCTCGGTGTAATCCTTTAAAATATCGACTATATTTTTTACCGCATCAGCGTTTTTTACTGAGGCTCCTCCAAATTTGAATACTAACATGACTGCAATAATTTATTCGAGCGGCTAAATTAATTAGTATTTTTTAATGTAAACAGTTGATAGTTAATTTTTAATGATTCCATTCATGTAAATCGTGATTTGAAGAAGATAAATATGAAATTTTATACCAGAAGGATATTCAATACTTTTTTACCTTTGACGACAATTAGATCATCGAATGATATTTTTATAAATAGCGTATGAATTTAAAAAGGATACTTAGTTTGGGGACATCTTGTATGTTAATTATACAAATAATGCATGTTCAAGCGCAACAAGTGAGCTTTGTAGATGTGACGCAACATGCAGGGATAAATTTCAAATATACATTTGGGGATTATAGCTATGAAAACATTCTGGAAAGCAGTGGTTCGGGTGTGACCATTTTTGATTATAACAATGATGGCCACATGGATATTTACTTGCTAAACGGCACTTACCTCGACGGCATTAGTGATAAATCCGGAAAAGCATTTGAAGGAACTTCGAATGAATTATATAAGAATAATGGCGATGGCACCTTCACGGAAATAGCAAAAAAGGCAGGTGTAGATGATAAACATTGGAGCATGGCTGCCGGGGTGATGGACTATGATGGCGATGGGGATCAGGATATATATTTGTTAAATTATGGCCCAAATGTGTTTTACCGAAATAATGGTGATGGCACGTTTACGGATATTGCTGAGAATCTTGGGTTGGTTGGGCCGGAAAAGCTAAATGGATTTGAGAAATGGTCTGTCGGCGTTTCTTTTTGGGATATCGATCAGGATCAACGCACTGATATGATGGTGGGGAACTTCCTGGCTTTTGATCCAAAGTATTCCTCACCAACTATGCCGGATATGATGCCTCACCCCTCGGAATACAAAGGGCAGGCATCGATGTTTTATCGACAGAAAGCAGATGGAACCTTTGAAGAAATCACCAAATCATTGGGGTTCTATTTTCCTGATTCCAAATGCATGGGGCTAACCGTTTACGATTATGATCATGATGGCGATCTCGACCTTTTTCAGGGCAATGACCACCAGGAAAATTTTATGTTTCGCAATGATGGCGATTTAAATTTCAAAGAGGTCGCTGTCGCAAGTGGAATTGCGGTGAACGCCCGGGGGCAAGTTACAGGATCGATGCATGGTTCTGTTGGGGATATTGATGGGGATGGCCTAATTGATTTACTAGTGACAGATTTAAAATATGGGGCGCTTTATCGAAATCGGGGGAATGGAGTGTATGAAGACATTACCCAGAAAAGTGGAATAGAGGATTTCTTTGTAGGAAAAGGGGAATGGGCAGCGATGCTCTTTGATTATGATAATGATGGGGATCTTGATGTTTTTACGGCCAACGGCATAGCCGAAGAATTAGATCTTCGATTGCCCTTATTACTGGAAAATGATGGACAAGGAAATTTCACAAATATTGGCCCTCATGTTAGTTCATATTTTCGGGAGAAAAGATCGGGAAGAGGTGCAGCCGTTGTGGATTATGACAACGATGGGGACATGGATATTATGGTTTCTCATATCGATTTGAAAGCAACCCCT
>JAUUZS010000512.1 GCA_030589835.1 Cyclobacteriaceae bacterium | reverse complement strand
GCCAACACGATTGAGTACAAAATTGACCCGGTCTAGCTTTTCATCTTTGGGCATTTTTGTAAGGATGTCCAGAGGGAACATGACATTTTGTTCTACTGACTGCGAATCGAATAAGGCGGCACCCTGGAATAACATTCCAATATCTCGCCGTATATCTCGTCGTACATTTCTACTGGAATTCGTAAAATCTCTGCCATCATAAAGTACCTCGCCTTCATCGGGCTCCATTAAACCCACCATACATTTTAGTAATACACTTTTTCCTGTACCGCTGGTGCCAATGATCAAATTCGTTCTGCCAGGCTCGAAAGTACCAGTTAGGCCATGGAGAACAGTTTTATCTGCAAAAGTCTTTTTTATATTTCGAAATTCAATCATATGTGATTAGAGTAGTAATTCTGCTAATAAGTAATCTGCGACAAGTATAGCAATGCAACTGTTGGTGACTGCACTTGTGCTTGCATGACCAACCTCCAGGGCTCCTCCGGAGGTATTATAGCCTTTGAAGGACGAAATTGTTGAAATAAGAAAAGCAAAAACGACCGATTTGATCAAGGCAAAAGTTACGTTGAAGCTTAGGAAATCTGCGCGGATTCCATAAATATAGTCCTGAGGTGTAATCACTCCTGCTATCGTTCCGGCAAAATATCCTCCCATGATGGCTAGGAAACCAGCCAGGATCACCAACATGGGATACATGATCAAACAGGCAATTATCTTCGGAAGACCAAGAAAAGATATTGAGTTAATGCCCATTACTTCAAGTGCATCTACCTGTTCGGTGATCTTCATCGTGCCTAGTTCACCGGCAATATTTGACCCTACCTTTCCGGCAAAAACAAGGGCCGTGATGGTTGGTGCGAGTTCCAGAAGGGTCATGTCACGCACAACCAGACTAATTACATATCCGGGGATTAGCGGGCTCACCAGGTTGTATGCTGTCTGTATACAGGTCACGGCTCCAATGAAGGTGGATACAATTGTTACAATAACCAACGAATTAATACCAACCTTGATACATTCATCAATTATTTGCTTCATGTAAATATTGAAAGGTTCTCTTTTAATTACGAGATTACCAAGAAAAATAAAATACTTACCTATTCCACGCATATTATTAGCTTAAACTCAGGGTCATAAATATACAACAATGTAAATATAATTCGGGATTCATTGGGTTTGGGGGAAAAAAAGATAATAATTTAGAATGCAGGCCTGTATTGGAAAATAGCTTGAGAAAATAAATAAATGATAAAGTGAATAAAATAGCAATAGTAACCGGGGGCACCAAAGGTATTGGTAGGGCTACCATAAGAAAATTTGTCGATAATGGCTTCGATATCATCACATGTTCCAGAAATCAGCATGATCTTGATGAATTAAAGGAAGAAATCAGAAAGGAATTTTCAGGGTCAAATGTTCATGGTTTTAAAGCAAATTTGTCAAAAAAATCGGAAGTGCAGGAGTTTGCACGTTTTTGTTTGGGGGAAAGGGATTTTATTGATGTATTAATAAATAATACCGGTGTATTTATGCCGGGGCAAATCAGTGATGAGGCTGATGGAAACCTGGAAATGATGATCAATACGAATGTGTACAGCGCCTATCATTTGACCAGAGCCTTACTGCCCTCGATGATGAAGGTGAAAAAGGGATACATTTTCAATATTTGTTCAGTAGCCAGCATCATGCCATATGCTAATGGAGGATCCTATTCCATTTCAAAATATGCCATGCTGGGCATGACAAAAGTGTTGCGTGAGGAGATGAAGGCACACGATATCCGGGTGACGGCAATACTTCCCGGAGCCACGCTAACGGCAAGTTGGGAGGGCGTTGATTTGCCTGAATCGAGATTCATGAAGGCAGAAGATGTTGCCGATGCGGTATATGGAGCTTATGGTCTTTCTTCCAATTCAGTGGTCGAAGAAATCGTAATCAGGCCCCAGAAAGGAGATATTTAAGGTATGGGCTTTTATGAATTGCAAAAAGTAGAGTACACTTTCAATGCAGTTTGGCGCTTATGTTCATTTTTCCATAGCACCTAAAGAGTATTGCAAAGCGTGCTGCCTTGATCGGCATTTGTAAACCATTAAATTGGCACACTGATAAACGAAAAATGCCAGATTTATTGATATACATTATTTTTTCGAGCGTATTGCATTCACAATCTTATGTAAGATTTTTAACTGAATAATGGAAAAAATATAATCGATTAGGCCTGCCTTTTACGTAAATTGTAATGTGAAGGTTAAAAAGTAGCGAGATGGAGATATTATTTTTGGAGGGAACAGAAGAAACACCTGAAATTGTTTTTGATAAGGATAAACCAGAATTTCGGGTTACCGGCAAATCGTATATGGAGGATGCAATGGCGCATTATACTAAAGTGATTGCCTGGTTAAGTGAGTATGGCAAAAATCCTAACCCCACCACAAACTTCAAATTTGAATTGGAATATGTGAATACAGCTTCATCGAAAATCGTTTTTGATATTTTAGATGAACTCAATAAAATGCACCTTCGGGGGGACAAAATATTAGTGGAATGGCACTATTATGAAGAAGATGAAGACATGTTGGATTTGGGAAAGGAGTTTGAAGAGGCCTATGATGTGCCCTTTAAATTTGAAGAAATTAATTTTGATAGACCTGAAAACCTATTTGAGGTAGATTAAATAGAGTCTGTCCATAATGTCCGATCTCTGCGTTACGCCTGCCTGCGGTAGGCAGGCTTGTTTCTAAAAAACTCATTTACAAATGTAAACCCCGTTTTTCAGAAACTTCGCAAGCCTTGATCTCGAACATTCTGAACAAACTCTGACTTTATGGACAGACACTAAATAAAGTTCACAAGAAGATAAGACTTTACTTTTATTAGGTATTAGAGTCAAAAAAGGCCTGCAATGCTGCAAGCCTTTTTTATTTTATAAAATCAGTATAACTATTACTTTGAAGGAGTCAATATTTTTTTGCTTCCTACAAATAGCTTGCTCACCAATTCTTCATCGGCAAAGTATGATTCAGGATTTGATGATGAATGTATAATCCATTTATGATCAGGGTGTTGAAAGGCTTTTACCAGTATATCTGCTTTTCCTGTTTGCTTGATATTCATGCTCACAGTAGGTGAAACCAAAGCTGTGGGCGGGACATCATCTACAAAATTGGAATTGTTAAGCATCCGGATATCACTGAGGTAGCTGGCGGTAGCAGTGGAATCTGCCTGACTTCCAAAAACACTCCATACCGAATCAATTTTATTCAGAACAAAACTACTATCAGCGGGGTAATTAAACTGAATTTCAGTAATAATATCACTAGTCAGCGAGAGTACTTCCTTGTTTCTGAATCCACTGGCATCCGTGTTGATCGACATCCCCATGAAATTGTCTGCTACATAAACCTCTTCCTCCTTGCCGAGGCGCACATAGGTATAAAACTGTGGCATGCCTCCACGGCCTCCCATTTGCTGTTGTTGCTGCTGTGCCTGTTGCATGGACTTTTGATCAAAGCCAAATCGGCCAATTACTATGTC
>JAUUZS010000370.1 GCA_030589835.1 Cyclobacteriaceae bacterium | reverse complement strand
CGGATGCAGGAAAAAAGGGTTGCCCTTACTCCAAAAAGTGTTAAGCTAATTGTAGAGAATGGCCATGAGGTTTTGATCGAGGCGGGCACTGGAAATCCATCAAAATTTTCTGACAAGGATTATAGTGATGCCGGCGCCAAAATCGCCTATTCTCACCAAGCAGTTTTTGAAGCTGAAATAGTCCTGAAGGTGGAGCCGCCTACTTTAGAGGAGATTGACCTTATGAAGCCGGGAAAAACCATTTTCTCAGCCCTTCAATTGGGAAACCTGAAAAAGGCTTACTTTGAAAAGTTGAATTCAAAGCGTATTACCGCCATCGGGTATGAGTTGATCGAAGACAAAGTTGGTGGAATACCAGTAGTGAGGGCTATGAGTGAAATTGCCGGGAGCAGCGTAATGCTTATTGCTGCCGAATATTTGAGCAATACCCACAACGGTAAAGGAGTCATCCTGGGGGGTATTACAGGCGTATCGCCTACAAAAGTGGTTATTCTGGGTGCCGGAACTGTTGGTGAATTTGCCGCCAGGACAGCCCTCGGCCTGGGCGTGGACATTCAGATTTTTGATAATCAATTGTATAAACTGAGAAGAATAAAGCATGCTTTAGGGCAGCAGGTTTCTACCTGTACCTTCGAGCCTACAACACTCAGCAACACCATAAAACAGGCTGACGTGGTTATCGGTGCACTGCGACCGGAAAAAGGGCGTATTCCATATTTGGTTACCGAAGATGTGGTTTCCCAAATGAAAAACGGATCTGTGATCATTGATGTTAGCATTGACCAGGGAGGCTGTTTTGAAACCTCACAAATTACCAGCCATCAGAATCCTGTATTTACAAAATATGGGATAATCCACTATTGTGTTCCCAATATCGCATCGAGGGTAGCTAGAACTGCCTCCACGGCATTGAGCAATATTTTTACCCCTATATTTTTGGAAGTTTCGGAATCCGGAAGCCTGGAAGAGATGATCTTCTCGCAAAAGTGGTTTATGAAAGGTGTATATGCCTATAAAGGTACTTTATCAAACGCCGTGATTGGGCAAAAAGTAGGGTTGAATTACAGAGATCTTAATTTAATTGTCGCAGCAAGATTTTAAACCTCACCTTTGGCTCCGGCCAGCAAATAGAGAACTGCCATACGAATGGCCACTCCATTTTCTACCTGATCTAATATTATGGAATGCTCCGAGTCCGCCACATCACTATTTAATTCTACACCACGATTTATTGGCCCGGGATGCATAATTGTGATTTTCTTATCCAATTGATCCAACATTTTTTTATTAATTCCATAATAAATGGAATACTCTCTCAGCGATGGGAAATACTTGATTTGCTGCCTTTCCAGCTGAATCCTGAGTACATTGGCCACATCACACCATTGCAAGGCTTTGAAGACATCCAGCTCAACCTTTACCCCTAATGATTCAATATGTTTTGGCAATAAGGTATTCGGCCCACATACCATCACTTCAGCGCCCAATTTATTTAGAGCAAATATATTGGACAAGGCCACCCTCGAATGGAGAATATCGCCAATGATGGCCACTTTCAGGCCTTGAAAAGATTGGTGCCTGGATCTGATGGAGAAGGCATCGAGTAAGGCCTGTGTAGGGTGTTCGTGTGTTCCGTCTCCGGCATTGATAATTTTTGCATCAATGTGCTTTGAAAGAAAATGTGGTGCGCCCGGGCTGGCATGCCGGATTACAATCATATCAACTTTCATTGCCAGAATATTATTTACCGTATCAAGCAGCGTTTCCCCTTTCTTCACAGAACTCTGTCCTGAGGAAAAATTAATGGTGTCTGCAGATAATCTTTTCTCGGCAAGCTCAAAAGAAATCCTTGTACGCGTTGAGTTTTCAAAAAAAATATTTGCAATGGTAATATCCCGCAGCGAAGGAACCTTTTTTATCGGCCGGTTTATTATCTCTTTGAAATTGTCTGCTGTTTCGAATATTAAATGAAAATCATCTAGCGTGAGGTTTTTGGTGCCTAGCAAATGAGGGACGCTGAGTTGAGTCATTTTGTATCTATATTATTAAAAAGCCAAATATTGTCTTGTGCATTGCCCTGCTCCCGCCACTCAACCATCACGCGCTGAGATTGCATGGTATTGACAGATCTTCCAATATAATTTGGTTGTATAGGTAAATCCCTGGTATATTTTCTATCTACTAAAACCAACAATTCCACACTTTGAGGGCGACCAAAAGAAATCATGGCATCCAATGCTGCCCTTACACTTCTGCCGGTATAAAGTACGTCATCTACTAAAACAACTTTTTTATCTTCTATTAAAAATGGTATGGAAGTTTCGTTTGCTTTTTTAGGTGTTTCCCTACGTCTGAAATCATCCCGATGGAAGGTGGTATCAAGATAGCCTGTATCTACATTTCTGTTTACCAAACTCTCCAGTTTTGTTTTTATACGCTCAGAGAGCAACTTTCCCCGGGGCTGAAGTCCTAAAAGGACAGAATTTGAAAAATCATTGTGGTTTTCAATTAGTTGATAGCAAAGCCGACTAATTGTAATATCGAGCAAATTTTGATCTAGGATGAGTTTCTTTTGCATACTTTTGTCAGCAACAAATATATAAAAACAAGAATAAAATCTTACGGTTTTTCCAATGAGTTGTGAATTTTTTTTCTTCGCCAAACCATCTATTGATATCTGATCTTATTTATGAAGAAAACTTCACGATTTAGCTTTACGCCTTCATCCCTCATATTTTTAATTTTTAGCACTCCATAGGCAAAGAGATTTCCACTATACCATTCTTCCAGGCCCCCATATTCCCCCTGGCTTTCGGCAGCTATATCGTCTTCAAAAGACAATTTCAATTCATTAAAATTCTTACCTTCCAGAACTTCATTCCCTTCAATCACCTTGCTCCTGATTTCATTTTCATACATATAAATAAGGGCAATATCCTTTTCGCTTGGCACGATATGCACAAACTGGTCAAGGGTAAAGCTGCTCACATCATTTATTTCAAAGCTATTGTCCCAGATCAACCTTCCCCTGCGGTCAAATCCAAATACTACTGCGTGGGTATATTTATATCCATCGAAGGTAGAAGCATAGTTGTCCCCATAATGTGAAGAGTTGAAACCGCCGTAATAGGATGTTTGGGAATACTTAGGAAAAAATGCCTCTCCGACCATGATAAATCTGCCATCCCTTTCTATAACCTCATGCACCAATAAGCGATAATTAAATTTGTTTTTCTTTCCTTTTATCTTGCGCCTTTGAATACGTTCTTCCACACGTTGTTTTCGACGAGCTTTCATATAGCTAAAAAAATTCTTAAGGTCTGCGTAATTATAATAGTTGATGATCTGATCTCCTTCAGGGGAAATCCTGGCCAGAAAAATACCCCTCGACAAATCAGATCTTTTTCTGGAATATGTACCGACAATCAGTTCTGCATCACGATCCAATTTTACCGTTCTTCCAAAAAGCAGACTATACTCCTCTGAGGGTTGCAAATTTGTGTTTTTTATCAAATCGCCATGCTCATCAAAAGAATTCAAGGAGAGAGATCTTCTGCCATCTTTTGTTCTGAAGCTAATTAACACATTAAAAACCCTCAATTTATCATCCAATTCAAGGTGTTGTATCTGGGAGCGTTCTTTAAATAATCCCGGCACTACTTTCGGTATTTTTTTTCCAAATTCATAACATATAACTGCGGGCAAACTATTGATATACCCACCAAAGATCAGTGTATTTCCGAGCACTTCAAATTCCGTCAATTCCATGGGATATTCCCGCTCAATCAGAAAAGTCTCTCCAGCCTTTGTGTTAAGGTCAATGCGCAATACAAATAAATCTGCTTTCAAGCTTTCGGTGTTTCTTTGAAAAAGCAAGTAAAAATGATTGTCAAAGCGCTCAAACCCTATCTGAATGTATCGTAAATCAATATAGTAATGGTGCTCCCATATCTGGCTTAAAGTTGTATCAATAAGGATTACCTGATATTTACGTTCCATTCTGGTTTCACGGTTTCTTACCTCCCGATACAGCACAATTCCCTTTTCTTCTGCCGAGACCACTTCAAAATTCTCATCTTCATCATCCATGGATATCTCAATTCTTCCTGGCTGCTCCAACTGAGCAAAAGAATCATTGATAAAAAATGAACCAATCAGGATAATATAAAGGAGTTTTTTCATGATGGAGAAATACAATGGTCAGTAGCTTTTTTTAAGAATTACTTTATAATGCTCTTCTGCAACCGGCATCACCGATAGCCTTGAATTTTTAATCAATGCAAATCCTTCAAGGGATTCATCTGCTTTTATTTGAGCCAGGGTAACCGGCTTTTCCAGTTTCTTGACAGGCACCAAATCTACCACCACCCAGCGATCATCATCAGTAGTAGGATCTGGATAGAATTCCCTGACTACTTTTGCCGTACCCACCACCTGCTTTTCTTTTACACTGTGATAAAACAAAACCTCATCTCCGACCTTCATGAGTTTCATGTTGTTCCTCGCCTGGTAATTTCGCACTCCGTCCCAATGATCCCTGCCTAATTTCACAAAGTCATCCCACGAATATGCGCCAGGCTCAGATTTTACTAACCAATAATTCATTTCTTTATATTTATTGTAGTTCGCTTTTTAATGTATAAATGCTACATGATTTTTAGTCGGCTCATTGGTGATTAATAATCAATCATTGTATCCGGCCGGCATTTTATTGTTTACCTATTTTATATGAAATTTATACATTGTTTATTTCTTAACAAAAAAAGGCGCCACTTTGTCTAAAGAATTTGATATGAATTACTAATGCTATATGAAAAGATAGATTTCCAGGTGTTGGGAACTGGGTGCTGGGCTCTTAAGGCGATTGGCATATAATCGACCACTTTATCAAAATCTACAACATCGGTGCATCGAAAATTTCACTATTGTATATTATTTATGATTTGTTTTCCTCTGATTTGTAATTTCCCTTAATTTCGTT
>JAUUZS010000329.1 GCA_030589835.1 Cyclobacteriaceae bacterium | reverse complement strand
CAAGGCTTGCGTAGCTCGAAAAATGTGAGTTTACATTTCGTAAATGATCATTTTGAGAGCAAGCGAAACGCAGATAGCAGACTTTATGGACAGACGCTATTTAAACAAACCGGTATTTCCCTGGCATTGGCACCTCCGCTACCGGCAAATCACTGAACTCGTAGTTGTCGAGAGTGAAATCCTGGTCGGCATTTAGTACGGTCTCCCAATCGAGTTCCTGACCACTATAAACTGCCTCACGACCCATAATTGCGGTCAGCGTAGATTCTGCTATTTGTTGCGCCTCGTTGATGGGATTGCCGGTACGAATGGCTTGTATCAGTTCATCATGTTCTGCCTGATACGGATTGTTTCGCTTACCGCGGAATCTCCATGATTTCCCCTCTTTCAGGGTCGTTCCTGTTTTGCGGTAACTGAAGTTTGCCTTGCCTTTTATTCCATTGAACACATCATCTACATGATTTGTACATCCATTGATTTGGCGGTCAAGGCAGAATATCGTGACATCATTCGGATATTCATACTGAACCGAAAAATGATCATAAATATTTCCATACTTATCAGGATCGGTGCGCACCTGGCGCCCTCCAAGACCAATGGCTTTAATGGGATGTGATTGCAATACCCAGTTGACCAGGTCAAGGGAATGGACAAATTGCTCCACAATAAAATCGCCTGAAAGCCATCGGTAATAATTCCAGTTTCGCAATTGTTTTTCCATATCTGACCATCCGGCTTGCGGGTCGATATACCACAATTCACCACCCATCCACCGTGCTACACCCGAATGAATTTCACCAATTTCACCATCGTGAACCCGTTGTATCAGCTCCCGGTATGCATTGTCTCTCCGCCGTTGAGTCCCGGCGCCGATGGTCAGGCCTTTTTGCTTTGCCAACTCTCCGGTCTCTATAATCGACCTGATGCCTGCGGCGTCAACTGCAGCGGGTTTTTCAATAAATGCATTCTTTCCTGCCTCGATTGTTGCACGAAGATGTTGTGGTCTGAAATGAGGAGGCGTTGCCAGGATTACATAGTTGATTTCCGGGATTTCCAACACTTTCTTATAGGCATCGAATCCTACGAAACAATGCTCTTTTTTTACCTCCATTCCAACTTTTTGCAGTTCATGCCTGCTTGAAGCCAAACGATCTTCAAACACATCTGCCATGGCCATGATTTGAATATTTTTTGCACTAAACTTTGTTCCTTCCGCGGCGTTTTCGGTATGGTAGCCAGAATCCGGGTAAATAACCTTGGTAGCGGCATTTACGGCATCCAATGCTGCTCCGGTACCTCTTCCTCCACAACCGATCAGCCCGATATTGATGGGCTCATCTGGTGCAGCATGGGCAGAGATGATGTAGGGTGCGTGGAGCGCTACGGTGGTTGTGGCCACACCTATTCCTGATTTCTTAATGAATTGTCTTCTGGAAACCTTGTCTCTTAAACTATTTTTCATGGGTAGTATGTTTTTGTAAAAGGAAAAAATGAGATATTATTTTAAAGCCAATTTAGCATTTAAAAGAAAAATTAAAAACATATACTATATTGAAAATGATAATTTCTTTCGAATGCTACTTTAGTTAAAAAATCCTATAATTATGATTTTCCCCTAACAGGTCTGAGCGAAAACTTCCTGATAGTGTAAAATAGCCTGATTTTGAATATGCTTGTCCATCCTGGCGCAATGGCACCTTCATCTATTCATAATTATACAGATAAAACATAGGTCTTCAAATTTGCATTAGGTTTAAAACCTAGCTTTGAACTATAAAAATGAAGATGATTATTTAAGTTTTGCAGCCAACAATTGTTGAATTGAATTTCTTGATAGATGAATAGTTTTTTTGTGAGCATGATAAAATGGATTTTTATAACTTTTACTAAAGTTTTTATTCTTTTGTTTATCGCCTTGAACCTCCATGCGCAGGGAAATGGATCGAAAAATGAAATCAAGGGCGTGCGCATCGACGAGCCCCCTAAAATTGATGGGCTACTGGACGACTCCGCCTGGAAGCTGGCCTCTGTCATTTCTGAATTTTATCAGCGGGAACCTGATACTGGAGAGCCAATATCAGAAAAAACCGAAGTATATGTGTGCTATGGCGAGAAGCATTTGTACATCGGGTTTAGATGTTTTGATGATCCTGATAAAATTACTGCAAAGGAGTCAAAAAGGGATATAAGCCTTGGTGAGGATGACCGGGTGCAGGTGATCATTGATACCTATAACGATAAGCGCAATGCCTTCTGGTTCCAGATTGGCCCACGGGGCTCAATCGGCGATGCTCTGGTGAGCGAAAATGGTGCTGCATTTAACAAGCAATGGGATGGGCTGTTTGACGGTAAAGCAAAAATCCGGGACTTTGGATGGGAAGCGGAAATCGCTATTCCTTTTAAAACATTGCGTTTTCGTCCAGGTCAGGATACCTGGGGAATAAAATTTATCCGTCATATACGCAGGCGACTGGAAGCCTCATACTGGCCTGAGGCAAACCTGGATACTTATAAGTTTCAGGTATCTGATGCAGGATTGCTTACCGGACTGGAGGACATGTCGCAGGGATATGGTTTGGACATACGTCCATACGGATTGGTGGGGATGAACCAAAAGAATGGAGAAAGCAATGAATTTGTATATAATGCAGGAGGAGATATCTTTTACCAGATAGGAAGTGGAATGAATGCCGCACTGACTATTAATACGGATTTTGCGCAAACAGAAGTCGATAGCCGACAGGTGAACCTAACCCGGTTTGCATTATTCTTTCCCGAGAAGCGGAATTTTTTCCTCGATGGTGCAAATTATTTCAATTTCGGGTTCAACGGCGATGACCGAAACCGAAACGGAACAAACATGATCCCCTATTTTTCGAGGAGAATTGGCCTGGACGCCGATGGGAATCCCATTCCTATTGTAGCAGGATTAAAAGTTGCGGGACAGGCAGGAAATTGGAATGTTGGCGCCCTGAATATCACGGACAAGACAGATACTACCTTCCGCAATTTTAGTGTGGCCAGAGTGACCCATAATGTTGGAAAGCAATCCTATGTAGGGTTTCTGGGCACCATCGGAAATGCTGTAGGAGCCGAAAATAACTGGTTGACAGGATTGGACGTGAAATTGGCATCTTCAACATTTCGTGGAAATAAAAACCTTGTTTTTACCGGTTTTGGATTAAAATCAAATACAGAAGGGCTCACAAGTAAAGATTTTTCTTTTGGGGCAGATGTCAGCTATCCCAATGATTTTCTCAACATACGCTTGGGACACCAGGAAATCGGTGAAAATTATAGGGCTGGAATAGGATTCGTGCCGAGACTGGGTATCAGGAATACCTATGGGGAATTGTTTTTGGGGCCCAGGCCTAACAAATACGGCATCATGAAAATTAATACTGGGGGTATGGTCAATTTTATTTCGGACATGGAAAATAAATTGTTGACAAGGGACGTATTTATGAAATTGGCTGAATTTGAATTCCTTTCGGGAGAGAAGGCTGAATATTCACTCCGCAATTCCTTTGAATACCTCGACGAGGATTTTGAGATATTCCCGCAAGACTCCATAACAATTTCAGAAGGCAACTATAATTTTTGGCAGCAGGGAATAGAATTATCCACTGCACCCCGAAGGAATGCCTGGGTGGCGTTTGAAATAAATTGGGGAGGATTTTTTGACGGGACAACCACCTCCGTTGAAGTGGCCACCGGCTTAAAAATTGGTGTTCCCTTTTTTATGGGATTACAATATGAACAAAACAACATTTATTTGCCGGAAGGAAATTTTGTTACGCGTGTTTACCGGATAAATGCCGAAGTGTATTTCAATCCAGAAATTTCACTAACGAATTTCTTCCAGTTTGATAATATTTCGGACGAATGGGGAATACAATCACGATTCAGATGGATATTGAAACCAGGAAATGAAATTATCCTGGTGTGGAATTCACTCATTTTGCCTGATTTATATTCCGACAGGTATATGATGGAGGAGAATACCGTACGCTTTAAGGTCAATTACAACATCAGGTTTTGACCATTTTTTATTGCCTACCCTTTTCTCAGTTCCGATCTGCCCTTTGGCAAATCAAAACATACAATAGTGCGTCTTTTCTGTGTGGAAAAACTGTTTCCTGTTATTGCTTCAGAAGAGCTCAACTCCTTCAGGATTAGCTTTCGCTTCCCATAATACAGTACGGGGTTAAGGATTTTTTTATCTATGGAAATCGTAAAATTCTTTGCCGGGAATGGAGCCCTAATCGCATATCCATCCATAGTTTCTTCAAAGGAAACAAATTCTTTTGCCGCCCAGTACCTCGATATCTCACTGAGTTTCATCCAGTGTATATCATTGCCATATTTTTGCTCCAGACGGTGTACTACCTGCTTAAAAATATTGAACCCTACCTGATCGCCATTATAATAGATTCCCGGCCAATGGCAGACCATTATTGCGGGCTCGCCGCTTTCGATTACGTCAACCATCCTTCCTGAGCTGAGATCTTCGCTTATGAATTTTTCCGGATCACCCGGTTTCAGTCCATCCCAACCTCCAAACCAGTCTCCTGTACAGCCGATAATATGCACTGAACAAGACGGAACGGAAGAGGTGATGTCACTATACATCACCACAGGGGCGACGCTTTTCTCTTTATCAGTGATAACACTCCTGAAAAAGTGACTTACATCAGCATTATAGATGTCTTTTACTGCTTCTTGTGTTGCAGCAGCTAAATTTATTTTGTTGCGGCTGCCGAATCCTCCGGGAGTCGTGACGCCCTCGCAATACAATCCGGCCTCACTCAACACCTCCAGGGCATAAGCAAGGTATGAGGCCAGCTCATCGACGCTTTTTTCCTGGCTCCATTCCCAGTTCTCCATGTAATCCGCAGTGGCATGTGGGAAGGGGAGTCCTGTCTTGATATCAATAACCCTGGTATGACTGATCATCTCCGGGTGGATATCCCAATTTCTGCTTACCTCATTCCGTACAAGATCAAGGCTGTTTTTCAGTTCTTCCTTTGACCAACCCGGAATAAACCGGTGTAGCCATCCGGTACATGCAGGATAGGGTACCATGCTGTATTTTCCCTTCACGCCTTTTGAATCGCACCATTCTATAAATTCCATCACAAAGGAGTCTGGGATTTCCCTCGGTAATTTCCGCCAGTCTTGCTTGTAATTGTCCGGGAATACCTCTGCAAATTGAGGAATCCCATAATGGGCCATATTTACTAAACTCGTAGAGTCGTCAATAATCATGCTTACGGGAACCCGGCCAAGGGGATTTAGTATTTCAATATGTTTAGCTGCCGTATTTGCTTTGTGAAATGATTCTGCCATGGGTTTTATAGATATGGCAGATATAGCCGAATTGCGAATAAATTTTCTCCTGTTCATGTTTTTATATTTAGCCGTTGAACTTTTTGAAATTCACGTATTTCATTCAAGGAAGACTGAACGATTGATTCATAAGAATGATAAAGATCACACCAATATAAATGAATT
>JAUUZS010000348.1 GCA_030589835.1 Cyclobacteriaceae bacterium | reverse complement strand
TCAGCGGCATCAACGCTTTAGTAATTTGATCCGGTCAGGCCGCAATAATTGCTTATTGCACAGTGACGCTATTGTGGGTCGCATCCTCACCTTGAGTCAGCAATATCAAGGATCACCGGAAAGGAGACGAGCAATTTGGAGCGAGCTATTTTTACTATTTAATGCCATTTAGAATCGAATTGCAGGCCTTATAAATTTGGCCTTGATATGCTATTGAATAAATATAACTTTAAAATATATAAACAATATTTTAAACCAATTTGTTCTACCGGTTAAAGCAGTTTGATTTTTTTTGTTTTTTGAATATTGTTTGTCATTTGGCAATTGCCATTTGGATTTTTTTATACTAAATTTTTTTCCAATATAGTAGCAGTAGTACCCATATAACTTGCAAAGAAAGTACTACTCATTCGGCTATGAGCCTCAGTGACCTCAAAGCTCTGGCAAATATTAAGCAATTGTCAGGTGTTTCCACCTGACAACACTAGAACATCTGGTATGTGGAACAGTTATTCCATACACATCTCACGGCATCAAATCCGGATGAAAACCCTCTTTTTATACATCCAGTAACAGATATACCAAAGAAAATACAATACCACAAGACTCAAAATGATGTGTGCATTGAGTTCGCCCGTCCAGCCGAAAAGGGCATTGGAAAATGGCAGGGCAATTGATTTGATAAGGTCGGCTCCACCCACATGAGCAAACAAATAAATAAACAAAGGATTCATCCCTACAATTGTAAAAATCAATACCCCTTTCTGATATTTAAGTATGTCGATCACCCAATAGCATAAAGCCAGTGCCAATATTGACCATCCACCACTTGCAAAAACAAAAGTACTGGTAGAAATGCGTTTGATGATGGGCGTGAATGGACTTAATCCATAACCGATCACCAAGCCTGCAATCCCCGCTATGATTAAGATCTGCATTTTCTTCTTATTCGAGCGATCGCTCATCAGTAATTGCCCCGCCAAAACACCCCATATGGTATGCGCTGCTGTTGGAATGGCATTGAACATAGCCCAATGTCCACCGTCCTCTTTTCCTGCAATCAGGATATTGAACCAGGCGCCAAAATTCTCTCCCGCCACAAAGGCCTGGTTAAATCCTTCCACTGGAAAAAACCGGTATAATCCTTCGCTGATCAGTATTAGCGCTACCGAAAAACCAATTTGAATTGTGGTGGGTTTGCGGATAACTATAAAGGCCAGTATATAGGTCACAGAAAGCTGTGCAAGTACATTTTGGAAACGGAATACAATCCGCTCAGGGCCCATGCAGTACAATCCCCATCCTAACAACAACATTAGAAAGGCCCTCTTCATCGCATGCTTAAATAGCTGATTGTACGTATCTCCTTTTGCCATCCTTTTAGCGAAGGACAAAGGCATGGCCACTCCTACGATGAACATAAAAAATGGCTGAATGAGATCCCAAAAATGCATCCCTTCCCACTTCACGTGGTGGAATTGCTGACCTAAAGCGTAAACCAATGAGCCCTCCAATTCCGGAGATACCATATAGGTAAAAAGATGGGAGAATTCGGCTATGAGTAAAAACATAGTGAGCCCTCGATAAAAATCAAGTGACAGCAGACGGGTGCCATTTTGTTCTGGGATTTGAGTCATTTTGTTCAGGTTTAGTAAGCTTGTTGTCAAAACCAATAATTAGCACAAGCGAAACGCTTGCGCTATCATGGCTATCATGTATTCTATTGAAATTAAATTAGTTTGATATGAATCAGACAAGCACCCGCTGAAATTGGCCCCTGTCTGATTCATATTATTTATTATAAGCAACATTACCGTAAATGCTAAAATTCATCATTCAAGGCAAATTTCGGCTTATTCTTCATCCACATTCCCCTGGTAAAATCTGGAATATCTACCGGCTCACTTCCATGGGCGATAGACATCTCTGACAGTGGCGCTATGGAGCTCCATGCTGCAGCATCATAAGCATCGAGTGGTGTATTTACTTTTCGCTTAATGGATTCTACAAAGGCGTGATCGACAAAGAAATCCATACCTCCATGACCGGCTCCCTGGGCTTTTTCGCCATATTTCTTCCATAATGGATGGTCGTATTTCTCCAGGTACGAAGCGGCCGGTTCCCATGAATGACCTTTGGTTTTTCCATCAATATAAATGGACTTATTTATATCCATCCACAATCCTTCTGTTCCCTGCACCCTGAATCCTAAAGAATATGGTCGTGGCAGGTTGGTATCGTGCTGCACGGTGATGGTCTCATCATTTGAAGTTTTGATCACTGTAGTAATCACATCTCCAAGTTTGAATTTCACTTTTGCATTTGGATGATCTTCTCCGGCAGTTTTTACAATATAATTATGAAGTCCTCTCGCCTTAGTGGCTGTAGAAGTCAAATATAACATTCTATTTCCGGCATTGATATCCAGCATCGAAGCAACAGGGCCCAATCCATGCGTAGGATATACGTCACCATTCCTTAATATAGAATGTTTGGTTCGCCACTTGGCTTCACTGTTGGCGCCCGGGCCAAATTCCACTCCCGGATCAAACTTGACTCCCTGGAGATTATGCTGATAACCGCATTCCATATGAATTAGCTCTCCGAAAAGATTTTGCCTTACCATGTTTAGTACGGCCATCACATCCCGGCGGTAGTTTACATTTTCCAGGATCATGCATGGGGTGCCTGTTTCTTCATAGGTATTTACAAGATCCCAGCATTCTTCGAGCGTATTGGCAGCAGAAACCTCAATGCCCGCATAAATTCCTGCCCGCATGGCGGCACAAGCCATTTTGGTATGCCACACCCATGGCGTAGCGATAATTACGCCATCAATGTTTCCTCCTTCATACATCTTCTCAAAAGCTTCTTCGCCATCAGTGAATGCCGGCACCTTTTTATGCCCAGCCCCAGAAAGCATCTTGTTCGATTTTTCGATCGCGTTGGGATCGATATCACAAATGGCCGTCACCTCTATGTCATCCCGCTGCAAACATCGGTGCAAATGCGATCTCCCTCGGCCTCCTAATCCAATAAATGCCAATTTGACCTTTCTATCATCCTTCCCAAAAAGTATATTGGGGGTTAAAATCGTTGCACCAGCCATAGCCACTGCTGTGCTTTTCATGAAATTCCTTCTTTCTTTATTCATCTCAGTAGTTTTTATATTTAAAAAATGGATTCTATTGTAAATGTAAATATATAATCTTCTGGGGAAATTGAGTACTCGGAATAAGGTTTTGCTCCCCAGGAATTGTCACCGGCCACTCCCATCATCTTCAAATCTGTGGTAACAAATACTCCGTCTTTTTTTATAATGTCATTCGTATGGCGAAAGTCTTTGTGCGTAAGCTGGTCGAAGTCTTCTATCGGTTTGCCTACCCAATTAAATTTCCAAATTCCATTCAGGTTTTTGTAATATACCGACTCTTTCCGCTTTTTGGTCAATGCTGCATTTTCGTCTTTGAAAGGCATTAGGGTGGCGTATGGGGCCTCTTTATTTTGGTCGAACATGGCAGGATTTTCCCAATCTGGATTTTGAGCAATCCCCTGCAACCCAAAAAATAACAAGGAAGCAGATGCTATGAAATTTGTTAAAAATTTCAATGAAATCGAACTCCTGCTAACATTGAATATCCTCATATAAATTTTTCTACTTTACTAATTTAATAAAAATCACGCCATTTGAATCATTACCTCCAACACCTTTAATGTTGGCCTTTATCTTAAATGCAGCTCCTGTTTCGTAATCATCAATTTTGAAGCTATAGGTATTGTTCTCATTCATTTTCCCGCTTTTGCCACTGTGCATATCATCGGCAATGATACGTCCGTTTTTATAGACAGTAACCCCCTGGATTTCAATTGGATTCTCTCCATCAGTATACAGAAAAACCACTTCATACTTCCCGTTCTTTTTAATCTTTCCTGTAGCATTTCTTTCCAATGCCATTACCTGATCTGCAAATACATCCTTAGGTCTCCACTCGCCCATGAGCACGCCATGCTTTTCAAATTGAGGATAAGATACAGGAAATAACAGCGGCAGAGAGTGCTGTTTTCTGCTCACCACTGTGATGGCCTGGAAATCCTGCAACCTCTTGATCAGGATAGGTTTTGAATAAACCTCAGAATAGGTATTTGCCTTGATACCATCCGTTGTAAACCTGATCTCTGCACCTTGCACTACATTTTCCAGTTCGATGAGATAGCCATCCTCCGTAAGTTCTTTCTTAACCAGTTTTGGTTGTGGCACCCGATATCCATAACCTGCTGCATCTAATCGATTGTAGTGGGTTTGCATCCGTTGCTCAAAGCCTTCCCAACTTTGCAATGATTTTTTAGTCCAGATTACCTCGGCCAGGGCTGACATTCGCGGAAAGGTCAGGTAATCAAAATAGGCCTCAGAACGATTTTCATTAATCGGTTCAATATCCTGAAGATTCGTTCCATGAATAAATTGGTCGGACCACATCTCCCCTTGGGCGCCAAGTATTTGAGGTCGGTATTTCTCATCAAGTCCATCAATAATCGGGTTAAAGTGATATACCTTTTCAAGCGGGATCGGAGGCATCCAGGTGGCAGCTTTCACTTCGCCGGGGATACTGCTTTCCGGAAAATCAAAATATAAATGATCCGTTAATGCCAGAACAATGTCGTGGCCAAGTTCAGTTGCTTTAAACGCTTTTTTCTTGTTGTGCCACACCATGCCCACTGCTTTGTCTTCCAGGCCTTCTTCAATAATCTCGTCCCAGCCAACGATGGTTTTTCCATGCTTTTTCGCAATGCTCTGCATCCTTCGATTGAAATATATCTGGAGTTCCGCTTCGGTCTTTAAGCCAAGTTCAGCCTTTCGCTTTTGACAATGCGTACATGTTTTCCAACGATCATAGCGCGCTTCATCTCCGCCAATATGAATGTATTTGGAAGGAAATAACTGAAATGCTTCTTCCAAAACATCCTCCAAAAAATCAAATGTAGATTCCTTGCCTACGCAATACAGCTCACGGCTGATAGAGTGTTGATCCTGAACTTTTAAGGGCACATTATTGCACGACAGATAAGGGTAAGCGGCAATCGCGGCGAGTGTGTGTGCCGGGACTTCAATCTCCGGGATGATATCTATATTGCGCAATGCTGCATAGGCGACCAGCTCTTTGATATCCTCTTGTGTAAAGTATCCTCCATGCCGCTCCACTCCTTCTCCACGCCATGCGCCAACAGATGTCAATCGAGGATATTTCTTGATTTCCAGGCGCCATCCGGCATCGTCAATCAAAT
>JAUUZS010000479.1 GCA_030589835.1 Cyclobacteriaceae bacterium | reverse complement strand
ATAATATCGTAGAATCGATCAAGAAGACTAATCGTGTGATTTTTGCCGATGAAGATGTTTCAGGTGGGGCCTCGGCATATATGATGCAGCATGTACTGGAAAACCAGGACGGTTATGTATACCTCGATTCTAAACCTATTACATTAGCATCAAAAGACCATAGGCCTGCCTATTCTTCCGATGGGGATTATTTCTCAAAAGTAAATGCCGAAGATATATACGATACGGTATATAAAATGCTTAATGAAGTAAACCCGGTAGATTTTCCGGAAATTTATTGATTGTAAAAAGGGTGCCACAAATAAATATGGATTGACCTCAGGCTGGTCGTATTATATCATTGATATTGAATTCCTCAGTCTCAAGGATATTGCTTTTGTTTAATGCCCGGTCATTGATTTGTATTCGAATTTTAATAATGTCATTTCTAAATAATAACCTGAATCCTGAAAGTAACGAATATTGAAGTTCACCCGTCAATGGACGGATATCCCGAGCAGTGTTTAATACAAAATATCTTCCGTTGAACGGAGGGGCACAATTTCGTTCCAGAGCAGGGTTATAATCTCTAAAACTTCCGTCATCTTTCTTGATCAAAAAAGTCAAAAAGAAATTGAAGTGATCGGGATTCCTATCCACATAAATTGTGTCGGCTGTCACTACAAGAGAGCCATTAACGGAGGTTTCCTTTCGGAGAATTTCGTAATTGACACAATCATATGGAGGTGTGCCGGGATCACGGTACCTTAGCGTATCTCCATCTGGTGGAATGGTGACGGCATCATAAAGATGGTATGGCGGCAAGGTTTCGTCTGAATCAAGGCCTAAATCGCCATCACCATCTTCAAATTTTATTTTAATGATTAAGGAGTCAAGCGATAAATCCTGTATCTCCTGAAAGTAGAAGTCATTTAAGCTAATGGTAGGTATCAATGGAAATGTAGGCCTGTCCTGACACCCCATTACACTAAAATATAGTAACAAAAACCATATTGAATTTTTTGTCATTCCTATTGATCTTTATCTTTGTCCAGAATTTTATAAAAAGAAAACGAGTGCAATCCTTAAATAGTTTTAAATCTAATGTATTTCGCATCAACAATCAAAATTTCGAACAATACGCATTAGAATTATTTCATTTTCAATATCACAACAATATAATTTATCGCGAATATGTTCAATACCTGAATATTCGATCCGATGAGGTGAAAGCAATTAGGAATATTCCCTTTCTACCTATCCAGTTTTTCAAGCACCACAAAATAAAAACCGGGAGCTTCATTCCTCAGCACGTCTTTGAAAGTAGTGGGACAAGCGGAGGATCGACAAGTAAACATTACATTGAAGATCTACACTATTACAAGAAAATTAGTACACATATTTTTACCTCTTTTTTTAGGGAACTAAAGGACTCAATAATAATTGGTTTGTTGCCTTCGTATTTAGAACGGAACAATTCCTCATTGGTTTATATGGTTGATCAATTCATAAATATATCCGCTCATAATCAATCCGGATTTTATCTGGACAACCTCGATTTAATAGCTAAAAAACTTCATTCTCTTTCAAAAGAGAAAACAGATATTTTCTTATTTGGGGTAACATTTGCCTTGCTGGAGTTGGTAGATTTGTTCCAATTTGAAATGGAAAATCTTACCATTATCGAGACCGGTGGCATGAAAGGAAGAGGAAAAGAGCTGATTCGGGAAGATTTACATCAAAAATTAAGGCACTCATTTCAAACAAACAAGGTGAGCTCTGAATATGGAATGACAGAATTGCTATCCCAGGCATACCTCCAAAATGATGGTTTTTTTCATCCTCCGCCATGGATGAAAATTAATATCAGGGACATTCACGATCCTTTTACTTTGGTCAAAGACAAGCAAATTGGTGTGATCAATGTGATGGATCTAGCAAACGTACACTCCTGCGCATTTATAGAAACTGAAGATTTGGGCTTGCGCTATGGCAATGGTTTTAAAGTAGTTGGAAGACTGGATAATTCAGATCTAAGAGGATGTAACCTTTTGCTGTCTTAGAATAGTCTTATTTAAAACATTACATCCTCTTTTTTATTTGATTTTATAGACTATATATTTGTATATCTAGTTATTCTTAAAAACAAAAGAAATATGAAGCTCAAAGTCACAATTATTGCCCTGTTTTTAGTAGGTATGTTTGCATGTACACAACGAACTTGCCCAACTTATACCAATGATGATGTAAAAAAAGTGGAACCGACCGAACAAAAAGTTTGAGCGATATAACTCCTGAATTATTATAAAATTGGATTGGGGCCAGCTAGCTGGCTAGGCTTTGACCATCAGAGTGAATTTGCGAATACCGCAAAAATTAAGTTCCCGGAAGCGATTTTTTTTTAACATCAACCTGCATGCTTCCAGCAGGTGTTGGAATTTTTACTCTGCAGCCCTTGTAATAATTACTTCAAGAAGTATTGAGACCAAAAAACTTAGCAGTATTTTTTTACATCTTCTGCCGAAATATTGGTACTGCACATTATCACCAATCGCTCCATTACGTTACGCAACTCACGAATGTTTCCTGTCCATTCAAAGGATTGGAGTGTTTTTATTGCCTCATCCTGAATTGTACTTTTCTTTGTGCCATATTCTTTTGAAATGTCTTCCAGAAATTTGTTTGCCAGAAGGGGGATGTCTTCTTTTCGTTTTTTGAGTTGGGGCACATGAATTAATATTACACCGATACGATGATATAAATCCTCTCTGAATTTTTTTTGTTTAATCTCTTCTTTAAGGTTCTTATTTGTTGCAGCCACAACCCGAACATTTACCTTTATATCCTTATCGCCACCTACCCTGGTGATTTTATTTTCCTGTAGGGCCCGCAGAACTTTTGCCTGGGCCGACAAACTCATATCTCCAATTTCATCTAAAAAAATTGTGCCCCCATTAGCTTGTTCAAATTTTCCAATCCTTTGTTTTACCGCTGAGGTGAATGATCCCTTCTCGTGACCAAACAATTCACTTTCGATAAGTTCTGAAGGAATAGCAGCGCAATTCACCTCAACAAAGGGCTTCCTGGAGCGACTACTCTTCAGGTGTATCCATCTGGCAACCAATTCTTTTCCCGTGCCATTATCACCAGTTATCATCACACGTGCTTCGGTAGGTGCTACCTTTGATATGGTTTCCTTGACATCCATAATTGCAGCTGACTCACCAACAATATCATAAGATTTAGAAATTTTCTTTTTCAGCACCTTGGTTTCAGTCACTAAAGAAGACTTATCCAGGGCGTTGCGAATTGTAATTAATAGTCGGTTTAGGTCTGGTGGTTTTTGAATAAAATCGTAGGCCCCATTTTTTACTGCCTCAACGGCAGTTTCTATGGAACCATGTGCTGAAATCATGATAAACTGTACATCAGGATTTATTTCCCGGGCTTTGCTCAGCACTTCAAGGCCATCCATTTTAGGCATTTTTATATCGCAAAGTGCTATATCGTAATTATTTTTCGATAGCTTTTCTAGCCCATTCTGTCCGTCAACAGCCTCATCTACTACATATTTTTCGTATTCAAGAATTTCCCTCAGTGTATAGCGGATACTCTTTTCGTCGTCAATAATTAGAATTTTTGCCATAATGTTTATTAAAAAAAATAGCGCAAAAGTATAAGCCGGATTCTGTATCCCAAGCTACCTGCAATGGGCAGGTGTGCCGGAATTCTTATCATTTGTCTAGGTCAGAAGTCGCCCTCTGACTCCATCGATCTACCCATTTTACCTGCCCTAGAGCAGTGAGCGAGCAACCCACTTTCATATAGAAAAGTAAAACCTATTTGATCTTTCAACCCGTAAGGTTTACAAAGCTACTGTTGTTACCAACAGCACGGTGAGCTCTTACCTCGCCATTTCACCCTTACCCCGACAAGTCGGGGCGGTTTATTTTCTGCTGCACTTTCTGTCTCCCCAACAAATCAGGGGGCCTTCCTGTTAGGAAGTACGGTACTCT
>JAUUZS010000494.1 GCA_030589835.1 Cyclobacteriaceae bacterium | reverse complement strand
TTGTCAAACCTCAAAATGCGTTTATACCCAATGGTAGTTTGCGAGGCTATTTCTTTCCACTCATTATTTACAATTACTTCCAAGGTGAATTTCTTAACTCGTTGTCCCAATGGGATATACTCCTGTGCCAGAAAACGATTGAATGTGGTTTCCTTTCCGAAATCAATAGTTAGCGCAGCCTTGGTTACTCCGTCATCTGTGGACCAATAGGATTCCTTATTTTCATCAATTGCATTCTCCGCATTGAATGAACTTGAATTTCCACGAACGTTTGAGGCTTCAACATATACATCAGTTGCCAGGTTCGTTTCAAAATCCTTTTTGATCACATTTACCATTTTCATCAGGTGTTCCACATCATTTTCGTGGATAAGCCCTCTGGCATCTACGGGAAAATTCAAAAGAAACGAGGCATTCCTGCCAATGGAATTGTAATAAATATCCACCAAAGTTTTTACAGATCTCACCTTGTGATCTTCCGATTTATGGTAATACCAACCCGGGCGGATAGATACGTCAACCTCTGCAGGCAACCAATGTGTGCCGTCTTCATGGCCAGAAGTAAGGTCCTTGTAATTAGGAGATCCCGGCCAAAACTCATCCCTTCTCAGGATGGACCAATTCGTCTCTCCAGCCCAACCGGACTCATTGCCTACCCAGCGCACATCAGGTCCGGCATCACTAAACATCATCGCATCCGGTTGAAGCTCACGAACTATTTTCCTGGTATTTGGCCAGTCATAATAGGTTTTATTATCAATTTTTCGATTTTCATTTGCTCCACCATAATAGCCACTGCCTCCGTTAGCGCCGTCAAACCAAACTTCGAACACATCTCCATAATTGCTCATGAGTTCAGTCAGCTGATTCCTGAAATATGGCAGGTAATTATCTTTTCCATAATCTGCATGATTTCGATCCCAGGGAGATAGATAAAGGCCAAGTTTCAAGCCATATTCTTTGCATGCATCAGCCAGTTCCTGTACGACATCACCTTTGCCATTTTTCCATGGAGAATTTTTGACGGAATGGGCTGTGTATTCCGATGGCCACAAGCAAAAGCCATCATGATGTTTTGCAGTAAGAATAATTCCTTTCATTCCGGCCTCCTTACACACACGAGCCCATTGGCGACAGTCCAACTCCGTAGGATTGAATTGCTCTGGAGATTCTCCTCCTAGCCCCCACTCCATATCCGTAAAGGTGTTCATGTTGAAATGAACGAAAGCATAAAACTCCATCTCGTGCCATTTGAGCTGCCTTGCCGATGGCAATGGACCAATAGCCTTAGGTGGAGGAGTGTTGTCACAAGAAAATGCAAAGAATACTGTTAAAAAAATAACTGCTATGGGTCTTTTCATTGGTATTGATATGTTTTGATTATGAACTATTTAAGTTTCGCAACTAAAGCTAATTTGCTTAATATTAAGGACTTATATTTTGTACTAATTATATATTCTTATTGCTCATTACTTTTTGAAATCCATTCTACTTTTTGTTTTCTCGGCGAAACTTCAGTCAAATATATTCTGTTTGCAAAATAGAAATCCTGATTTTTAATCCAGCACCTAGCACCCAGTACCCAGTACCCAGCACCTACCACTCAGCACTTACCTTACTTCCAATTCATCCTTTGAAGGCAGTTTTGGAAATGGGTTATGGGGTTCCATCTGGTACCAGTAGGCTACCGACGCGATGTCGCTTCCTTGTTTTAGATATCGGCGTTCACTTCTCCAGCCAAGATCCTGAATGGTGATCCTTAAATCTTTTTCAAACCGGATCGGATCAACAATATGCCAGCGATACAATCCAAACCGGGTATTTGCCTTGTACGATCCATCAGGCCTGATCACCTGGTGAAGTCCGGCATATGGAGTAGAAAATTCGGTGTATTGTCCCCCGACATCAAAGTTGTATGATCCGCAGAAATAATCTTCTGCACCCGTGCCGCAAATCGTTGGGAATGCTTTATCTCCATCCATATAAAATTTGATCTCGCCTTCACCCCACCAGCCGTTGTTGTTGACCTGCCATGCCATGTAGGTGCCCACATACTGACCTTTCCCTTTTATACCATCGATAATGGTATAGGCCTCTTTGTCTTTGTCTGGTCTTGGTTTCCTGAATTGCGCATGGAAATATGCGGCATCATCCGGGACATCTGTCAATACGTAGTCAATTTGATAGTATAACCTTGTTGGCTTTACGTCAATGTTTTCCATCGTTATTTTGCACTTTTTCCGAAAGGGCATTTGCCAGTAGCTATTGAATGCCCGACCGGGATTAACGCTAATAGCCAATGAATTTAAATGTGCATATTCGCCCCATCCCATACCAAAAAAGTCACCAACGGGTACTTCGATTGATGGCTCTTTTTCATCATCCCAGTAAAAGCGAAGGATGTAAAAACGCCAGTTCCCGGTTGGTGTCATCCAGATGTGCTGGATGCTCCCCGAGCCATCTATCTCCGCTAAGGTAAAGGTTTGCCCTGCTTCAATATTGATATACGGACTCACTTTCCATCCCTGACCGAGTTCGCGGGCTTCATGAGACGCAGCTCCCTCACCAAGTTTTGCCATGCCGCCTTTCCCTTTTTCCCCCGTGAAATTCTCCGGCGATATGCTTCTCGTTTTAGCCTCCGATGTCATAAAGAGGTTGGATAAATTGGTGTTCAATCCGCTAAAATTGCTTTGAGCGTATAGGTTTACACTCAGTACCATTGTTAATAATGTAAGAAGTTTTTTCATCAGGGTGTATTTTGGGATTAAAGTTACAAGTTAATTGTTTGAAGGCGGAAGGCTATACATATCTCGTGATTTTATAAGCTATATTTAGGTCAGCATCTATCTTCAATCTTATTCAAATTTCATTGAATACAAATTAGCATCTTTCATAACAAATCGCAAACGGACGGCCTTACCAGCCAGGGAATTCAGTTTTTTGTCTTTCCTCCATGAAACACTTTTATTAATTTCGTTGCCAATAATTATCTGACAATCATCATAAGAAAAGCCAGGGATCACTTCACCATTTTCATTCTGAATTTCCACCTTTATTTCTCCGGCTGCTGAGGTAGAAAAATTGAGAACTAATTCATCGCCTTCAAAGGTGAATGGCTTGGTGAGCAACTCGCCACCCGAATATCCTGCCCGGACCGATCCAAAACCATCCAGGCGCATACTATATCTTCTCAAATGTGCGGTGGGCTGTGCATAATCCTGATTTACGTAAATTGACATTTCAGTTGGTGAGGTCTGAACAGTATTTAGTGCAGGATAGTTGGATCTGGACACCCAGTTTTGCAAGCCAATCCCCGGTCTGATAAAGGATTCCATGAAAGTACGATCGTATTTATTTCCTCCTCTGGAAGTAATGAGGACCACATCGGAGCAATCTTTAAAATATTTTGGATTTACCTTTAGTGACAACGCTTCTTCCTCCGATAGCACCTGGCGTTTTGGCATAAAGCGGGCAGCAATGGCAACATATATCTGAGGCGCTCTGAAGTAAGCATGAGTTTGATTGGTATAAAGATGCTCAAGCTGAGTGTTCCCAAAACCCATGGCTTCTGGCTCTGTCCAATGGATGAAATCTTGGGAAGTAGTCCGGCTAACTGTTCGTACTCCCGAATACCCTTCTTCGGACCAGGTACGGAAATAGCAAACGTAGCTTTTTTCACTTTCTGACCAGAACGCTACATTTTGCGAATCAAATATGCCTTTGGTGAATACCGGAATATCTGATATTTTTTTCCAATGAATGCCATCTGCCGAGGCAAACCCAAACAGACCGG
>JAUUZS010000055.1 GCA_030589835.1 Cyclobacteriaceae bacterium | reverse complement strand
CGACCACGGTAATTGCACTTGATAAAATGAGCGGTGAGTTGGTCTGGAAATCTGAATCCATCGATGCACACCGCTCCAACATGTCTCCAATTGCAATTGAGCACTTTGGCAAACAATACATTATTACAGCTACCCAAACCCATATGCTGGGGGTTGATGTTGAAAATGGGGAGATACTTTGGAAGTACCACTACAACATCCTAACAGAAAGCGGGGATAATTCTACCATTTTTACCAATTCACCTATTTATTATGACAGCTGTCTATGGATCTCCAATGGGTGGGATGTGAAGTCTGTTATGCTGGAGATTGCGCCGGATGGCAAATCGGTTACCGAGAGATTTTTAGATGCCACATTCGATAACCAGAATCATGGAGTAGTGCTGATTGACGGCTTTTTGTACGGATCAAATTTTACTGGAAGACAAAGCGGAAAATGGGTTTGTATGAATTGGAAAACAGGTGAAATCGTTTGGATCGGTGACTTTCACAACAAAGGGCCAATTATTTATGCAGATGGAATGCTATATTGTTACGAAGAGAAGCGTGGAAACATGGCGCTGGTTAAGGCCGATCCAAAAAAGTTTGAGGTAATCAGCTCTTTTCGGGTAGAGGACGGAAAAGGGCCGCACTGGGCCAGACCAGCTATTTATTATGGCATGCTACTCGTGCGGCATGGTGATTTTCTGATTGGCTATAAAATTGGAGAGGATGGTTAATTAGAGTCTGTCCATAAAGCCCGCTATCTGCGTTACGCTTGCTCTCAAAATGGTCATCCCGACGATAATGTCGGGACTCACATTTTTCGAGCTGCGCAAGCCTTGATAGCAAACTTTCTGAATCAGACACTGTGTTTATAGACAGACTCTCATTACACGTTGAAAGATAAGATTGACAGGCTGATTTTTTGCCTTGGTTGTAGCATCGGTTACGACCCTCAAATTCAACTTAAGTTATAAATAGATCAACATGAGAATTCACTGGGAAATTGGAATATTTGATTTTAATCAGGCATGCGCTAGACGTGATGATTGAGTTACGAAACAATTACTTCATGAATGATTTTTTAGTATATTTGATAAAAAAGATGTGGATAAGCATTTGATTAAAAGGATTACCCTTAATCCAGATATTTGTCATGGCAGACCTACGGTGCGTAATACACGATACACAGTCGATTTAATACTTGATTTAATGTCCGCAGGAATGACTGAAATAGAAATAATTGAAGATTATCCTGCACTGGAACCTCTGGATATTAAAGCTTGTTTGGCATTTGCGGCTCAATTGTCAAAGGTTAAAACTGTACATCGTATTGTTGCATGAAATGGCTGATTGATGCCAAATTACCAGCTAGATTGGCAAAAGCCCTTCATAAAAAAGGGTATGATATACTACATACTGATGATTTGCCAGACAAAGAGCGAACTAAAGATAGTGAGATCAGAAAGGTTGCAATGGATCAAAATCGTGTAGTGATTACAAAAGATTCTGATTTTCTTGACTCTCATTTAATCCAAGGTATTCCTTCAAAATTATTACTCGTTACTACAGGTAATATTGTCAATAAAGAATTAATTGACTTGTTTAACAAGAATATTGAGACAGTAATCAGGTTATTTGAAACCTTTGATTTGATTGAGTTAGATAATGATCAGATTATTGGACATGAAAAATAACTATCCTTTTTTTTGTCCGGGCATCAACATAGGCTCGCAAATGTCACTTCAAGTATGGTTTATAGCGAAATCTCGCTAAGTACACTGTAAATCAGAATATGGGGTGTTTTTTTCTACCCTATTTGTCAAATAATTCCGAAATAGCATTTGCAATTTTTATAGTTTCCCTATCTTGACGGCTTAGTTTTACCACCAACCTCACACCAACATCAATGATGCTTAAGGTCTTGGACGTAAATCTTTTCAGACCTGACATTTATTAAAGAAATATATAACATATAGAAAAAGATGACTATGAATACATATCCTACCCTTGTTGATAAGGTATATGAATTGGAGGCAAACTTGCCAACTGAAGTGTTTTTAAGACAACCACACGGAGATGAATGGGATGAGTATTCCTATGCTGAATCGGTGGCTGAAGCCCGTCGTTTAGTAGCTGGTATGAAAGCTGCGGGGTTGCAAAAAGGGGATAAGGTGGGGATCTATTCAAAAAATTGCTATCAATGGATTTTATCGGAGATTGCCATTATGCTAGGTGGGTTTGTGACCGTACCATTTTATTCCAATTTGGTTGGCGACCCATTGAAAGAAGTGATAGACCTTTCCGGGATCAAAATGTTGTTTGTTGGGAAATTGGAAAACTGGGCCGATGCAAAAACAGCTATTCCTGCAAATTTACCTGTAGTGCGATTTGGACATTATGAAGGTAGTGCAGTTGTAGATTCAGGAACATCCTGGGATGAATTTATAAAAGATAGAGAGCCTGATCAGGAAAATTTTCGACCATCACCGGGTGATATATGGGCGATATTTTATACCTCAGGAACTACCGGTGTGCCAAAGGGTGTAGTGATGCCATATTCAGCGCCTGCCAACCTGATGATGGGTCAGGAAGGGGTTCATAACAATTTTAATCTTTCTGATCCAGGTAAAAACGTATTTTTTTCTTATTTGCCGTTAAACCACATTGCTGAGCAAGCCCTGGTGGTTACGGGGGGGATTTATAATGAAGGCCAGATTTCTTTTGCAGAATCCCTGGAATCATTTGCGAAAAACCTTGCAGATGTGCAGCCCAGTGTATTTTTAGCCGTGCCAAGAATATGGACTAAATTTCAACAGGGCGTATTGGCAAAAATGCCGGAGAAGAAATTGGATACTTTATTAAAGATTCCCATCCTTTCAGGATTTATAAAGAAAAAAATCAGAAAAGCCCTGGGGCTAAACAACACAAAGCTGGTGATCTCAGGTGCCTCGGCCCTGCCGTCAGCTACCAGTGCATGGTTTCAAAAAATCGGGATATATATCAGGGAGACTTTTGGCATGACCGAGACAATGGGTGTAGTGCTTATTCAGCCAAAAGATGATATCCGACTTGGGAGTTCCGGCCGGCGACTGGAAGAAGGTGAAATAAAAATTGATCCGGAAACCGACGAGATTTTGGTGAAGAATAGTTGGATGTTCAATGCGTATGCTAACGAACCGGAATTGACTGAGGAAAGTTTTGATGGAGATGGCTATTATAAAACGGGTGATACCGGCGATCTTGATTCGGAGGGTTACCTAAAAGTGAAGGGTAGGGTGAAGGACACCTTTAAAACAGACAAAGGAGAGTTTATCGTGCCTGTTCCGATCGAAGATCGATTTGCAAGTAACAATTTGATCGAGCAGCTCTGTCTGGTAGGTTTGAGCATGCCTCAGCCTTTGGGTCTCATCCGTCTTTCAGAATTTTGCCAGGACATGGAAGCCGATGAGATTAAACGCAGTTTGGAGGATACGCTAATAAAAGTGAATGCACAATTGCAAAGGAATGAATTAATTGAAAAATTAATTTGTGTTTCAGAGGTGTGGTCAGTGGAAAATGGAATGCTGACGCCTACTATGAAGATTAAGCGTAACGTAATTCATGAAGCATATAAAGGTCAGTATAATTCATGGTTTGATCACGAAGAAACGGTTATAATACAATGAAGTCCTGGAGGCTGAAAGTCAGTGACCGATTGGCAAGATTGACCTTGAATACGGGCAAAAAAGGCAACCGACTGACCCCGGAAACTTTTGCCGAACTTAATGAGGTTCTTCAGGGCTTAGACTTTTCTGAAGTTCGGGGTTTGATTCTGGATGCTGAAGGAGATGATTTCTCCCAGGGTTTTGACCTTAGCTTTTTGCTCGCATCCGATGGGAACGATCCCTTGTTCTTACAAAACATTTTTTCGACATGCAACGAAGCCCTGGACAGTTTGTATCACCTCCCTATTCCTACCATTTCCATGATCAGGGGCTCATGCATTGGAGGGGGGTTGCTGATGGCCCTGGCTACTGATTTTCGGGTGGCAGACGCAAAAGCAAAATTTGGTTTCCCTGAAGTGAAGCAAAGCCTGGTGGTCAACCTTGGTCTGAAGAGGGTGTACCAATTGATTGGAGAAGGCCGAACCAAAGAACTGGTGTTACTTGGGATTCCTGTTTCCGCAAAACAGATGCAAAATTGGGGGGTAATCAATTGGTTGGTTGATGGAAATTTTGATGAAAAAATCCAATTTTTTAAGGAATATATTGCTTCTATGCCACCCTTGGCTGTACGGGCAAATAAGGAGCTTATTCAAAAATTACCCGAAGTTACACTGAAAGAAAGCATTGATTTTGAGAATGCGCTGCAAATGAATGTGGTGAAAAGCGCTGACTTCAAAGAGGCGATAAGTAGCTTTTTGGAAAAAAGGAAGCCCGTGTACAAAGGAGAATAAAAAGAATAAGGCTGATTGATTAAGTTAGTTCGTCATTGTTTCTAAGCAAATCTTTGTAGAGAAATTGCTTAAAATAAGTGTCAGTGTTGCTCTACCTCAATCATGATTTTATCTAGCTTTTTCTTAATTTGTTTCCTTTCAGTATCCGGAAGATTGAAATAGTTTATTCTCTCTTGATTTAGAACAGCGATACTTTCGTGAAACGATTTTATTTCTTCACTAGTTAGTTCAGCCTCAAATTCAACGGCATTTAATGTTTCCGTTGCGTTCCTTTCATCCATGATTTTAATAACAAGTTCTCCTTCAAAACCTCCAATTAATTTTAATTCAGATTCACTAGCATTGTTTAATATAGTAATTAATGTGGTATTAAATGATTGACACCATGTTATGCATCCCGATGAGATAGGTGAACTTAAACAATCCTTAATTTCACATTCAGATTCAGATTGAGAAATGGCAGCGGTATAGCTTAGCGTGCAAATAAAGATAAATAGAATCTTTTTCATGATATTATTTTTTTAAGAAATCCTGTTTTGTGTATATCCACCAAATGAGGTAAAGGATTAGCCAGATTGAAAGAAAGAAGAGGGCTAATTGAAAGTACAATAATTGATATTCATACTCACAATTCGTTAGTTCGGCAATTCCGTTGAGAATTTTTAGTTGCTTTGTACCTCCCTTCCCGGCAAGTACCGCTGCCGGAACTCTTTTGGAAATTTCGTTACCATAATAAATAGACAAGAATGAAAATATCCACGCTGGAATAAACGATATATAGATTAGGCGTATCTTTAATTTGGCAGGCCTGAAATAGGAAGTACTTGTGATGAGCAGTATAGAACCGGCAAAAATAGACATCGCCCAAGTGATTAGTGAACTTGATACTTCATGAAGGACTTTAATATGATCGATAAAAATCTGGGCATCCCTCATTTGTTGGGCCCCTTGAAGCGTTTGTAAAAGAATAGTTGAGATCATGGATTTATAGATCAATTGGCATATATAACACCAATTTAGTAAAATAGTTCTTTAGTGGTATTAAGAGAATTAAAAATTGAATAAAGAAATGATATTTGATGTCCCTGAAACTATAAAAATAGATATCCTTATTATGCTATATTACGAGGGGTTCTGTTACAGAAAGGGTGCTAAAAAGCAGTGCTACCCGTGTGGTCATCACTCCGTAGATGAACATTTTGTACCAGAAGCTGCTTAAAAATTAAGGCTCATATTATTATCAAATTCAAGCATCAAATTGTAAACGGTAACTCCAAGGATATCTTTTTGTATCTCCTTGGATTTTTGCTCATATTCCTGATACTTTGGGGTATGTCCGGTATAATTGAAATCAAATCCTCTGGTTTTTACCTGAATGAGGGAGAGTACCAGGCCGGTAATAAAAATCGTTGTGGTTAGTTTTCTAGAGTTAATCTTCCCTAATCCGCTTATAAAAAGGATCGATACATTCAAAATAACTATACCCGATACGATAAGGAAAAGATCATAATTGTTCCACCACCAGATGTCACCACTTCCACCAGTATAAGTTTTGATTGGCCAAAGGAAATTCACACCTCCCCAAACGCTTGCGGGCGTAGGCATATCCTCAATCAAATGAATTAAAAATCCCAGTATGAAGCTGAATAAGAAAAGGTGTTGATTTTTAAGGCTTAAGAATAGTGATCTGATTGAGTAACTTTTTTGCCGGGAATTAATCAGGTAAAGACCAAATCCTATAATGAAGGCGATTAATAAACTTGCGAACAACGAATGCAAGAATGCATGATGTGAATACCAGAATTTTAAGAAATAGATTTCGTTTCCGGAATTGTGAAGACTGAAGAGGCGGCCTAAGGTAATGTCGAATTTTGACCAGAGGCTGATGGCATCCAAATCAGGAAGGGCGCTTCCAAAACCCGCAATCGAAATGATACCCATCTTTCTCCGAAATCCTCCTTTCGAAAAACTTGCCATTACAGTACCAATCGCAACTCCCGATAAGGTATGTGTTAATATGTCCATGCTGTTTTGGCTGGCATGTGGTAGTATTTATTCTTCAAAACGTCTTTTTCTTATAGGCAAAACAGATGAATTTTGCTTCATTTTGCTGGTCGTGGCGTGTCATGTGGCATAGGATTTCTTCATTTGGATCGTCATCATTGACACATGTTATGCATAAAGAAGGTTTGTTGATCAAATCAGTATTAACCTCGTATCCATTATCATCAAATATTCCTGAGATTTGTGATTTATCCATATCGTCAATGTGTTTCTTTCCTTTTTTGTTTTTTCATGGCCGGAATCTATTACCCAAATATCATTATAACAAGTATATATCAATTCTATTATGTAATCGATCAATACAGATCTAAATTTTCTATTTATTATCAAGAACGTTATACTTCGCTTTTCGGTGATTCCATCTATCACGGGCATACTGTTGCATATCTGTTATGCGATCACTCTCATCTACAATTTCAAAACCTATTAGGGTTTCAATAATGTCTTCCATAGTAATTATTCCATCCATTCCTCCGTACTCATCTACAATAAGTGCGATGTGCTCTTTTTTCTCGAGTAAAGTATCCCATAAATTCAAGAGTGTTTCAAATTCGTGAACAACCAGGATTTCCCTACTAATATCGCAAAGTTTTAAATTAGTTTCTTTTTCAGCAAGTTTTTCAAATACCGTTTGACGAAATACATATCCCTTGATATTTTCATGGTTTTTTGAATAAATAGGAATACGTGAATAATGAAGAAACTCCTTTTTTTTCAGAAATTCTTCCAATGTCATGTCTTGATCCGCTGCAGTAACAACTACTCGAGGTGTCATGATTTCAGTAACTTTTACACTTCTCAGCCGAATTAAATTTTGAATTATTTTATTTTCTTTTTCCTCAAAAATCCCTTCTTCAGTTCCAATATTTGCCATCGCAGAAATTTCTTCCCTGCTCACAGACAGATCATTTTTATTCTTCGAAAATTGCCTTGTTATGTAACCTGTCATAACCACTAAAGGATAGGTAATAATAACCATGCCCTGGATAATTGATCCGGAAATCAACGCCAAATCTCTCCAATACCTTGCGCCAATCGTCTTAGGAATTATTTCAGAAAAAATGAGTATTAAAAGGGTAAGTATGGCCGAAATAAGGCCAAAATATATTTCGCCGAACATCTTTGTTGCCTGAGCTCCAACCCCTGCTGCTCCTATAGTATGGGCAATTGTATTCAAGGAAAGAATAGCAGATAATGGTCGGTCTATGTTGTTTTTTAATTTTATAAATGTCGTGGCTGAAGTGTGCCCGCTTTCCAGTTTTGCATTCAAAAAGGATTTTGACGTTGACAGTAACACAGATTCCATTACAGAGCATAGGAATGAAACAAATAATGCAAGAAATAAATAAAAGAATAGAAGAAGCATTGCTAACTGTTGTTTTAGTTTCTATCAGTGAAAATTGAGTTAGATTTTCTCGTTTATAAAATTTTCACTCAACAATTTAAATATAATCATCCCTGTTTCTTAAAGTAAATTATATCAGTAAGTTACAAAAATAAGCTCATATTTTTTAAATACGCTTTGCGATGTTTCCTGTTTCCAAAACCATATAGTGGATTTATTTTCTGTCCAGTTAGAATTCATTAATGAAATAAACAGCGCAAAAAAAATATATTTCCATAGGTAAAACTTTTTTTATTCAGGAAACGTTCTTAATATTGACCGACCGTTCAGTCATAAAATAAAATGAGTCCACGAAGCAAAGAACAAATCGAACAAATAAGATTAAGCAGCATCCAAAATATTTTGGGGGCAGCTTTCAAACTTATGGCTCAAAATGGCTATGAATCAACCAGTATTTCTCAAATAGCCAAAGAGGCGGGTGTGTCAAAAGGGTTGATGTATAATTATTTTGACAGCAAAGAGGATCTTTTAAAAGCGCTTCTAAATCATGCCATGCTCGAAGGGGATAAACTGATTTCTGAGATTTATACCCCTGATCCTTCCGAAACATTAAGGAATCTTTTTCAGTGGTTTTTTAATGAATTGAGGGAGCGCCCGGAGCATTGGAGACTCCTTACCGAGCTTACCTTGAAAATTGGAAAATTTGATTTTGTGCAAAATATGGCCAAGGTTAAAATTAAGGAGTATGTAGCATTTATTTCATCATTGCTGCAAGAGATTGGTATTGACCACCCAAAAGAGGAGGCGCAATTGATCGCCGCGCTTTTTGATGGAATTGGAATACAATATCTGGTAATACATAAGGATTATCCATTGGATACAATGGAGAAATATTTAATAGATAAATACTGTAAACATGAATAAAGTGAAAAAATCATTATTGACCATTGTAGGGTTGGTGTTGTTTGCATCTGTAAGTTGGGGGCAGTCAGCACGGGAGATTATTGATAAGGCAGACAAAAAAATGCAGGGTAATTCTTCAAAATCGGAGATGATCATGCGTATTGTCCGCCCCGATTGGACAAGGGAAATCGGCATCAAGGGGTGGGCGATTGGCACAGAATACAGCATGATGCTCATTACCAGCCCGGCGCGGGATAAAGGATCCGCTACCCTGAAACGTGAAAATGAAATCTGGAATTGGCAACCTTCGATTGACAGGGTGATTAAACTTCCACCGTCAATGATGTTGCAATCCTGGATGGGCTCCGACTTTACGAATGACGACCTCGTGAAGGAGTCATCAATTGTACGGGATTATACCCATTCCCTTGCTGGAGATTCCACCATTAATGGAATGGATGCGTGGAAGATCGTATTAATTCCCCATGAAGATGCTGCGGTAGTCTGGGGTAGAATCGAAGCCTTTATAACGAAAGCAGATTATCTGCAATTACTGATTCGATATTTCGATGAAGATGATTATCTGGTCAATACCATGGTACTATCGGATATCAAAGAAATTGGTGGACGGATTATCCCCACTCACCTGGAAATGATACCTGCTGAAAACCCTAATCAGAAAACCGAAATCATATACAAAGCCATGGAATTTGATATTGATTTAAAGCCAAACTTTTTCTCTATCCAAAATATGAAGAGGATAAGGTAAAAGGTAAAAGGTAAAAGGTAAAAGGTAAAAGGAAAAAGGTAAAGGGTAATTAAAGGGTAAAAGGTTAAGGGCTACTAATTCCCCTCCTTGGAGGGGCTAGGGGTGGGTTCTTGAATAATAAGCTAAAAAAAGGCTAAAAGGATGAGAAATTTTAGAGAGCTGAATATTTGGAAAAAAGGATTGAATATCGCTGAGTTGGTATATTCAATTTTCCCGGAGTTGCCTGATTACGAGAAGTTTGGATTGCAGGCTCAATTGGCGAAATCATCTGTATCCATACCTTCCAACATTGCTGAAGGAAGTTCAAGATCAAGTGCTAAAGATTATAAACGTTTTTTGGAGATTGCTTTAGGATCTTCTTTTGAGCTGGAAACACAAGTAATAATCCTGGTTGAAATTATCCAAAATAAAAATGAAGAACTTGACAAGCTGTTGAATTTGATTGATGAAGAACAAAAAATGATGATGAGCTTTATAAAAAAAGTAGCGCAAAATATTTAGCTGTCTTTTGTTTCCTCGAAACTCAAAACTCTCAGCTCGAGACTCTCCACGAGAAACTGAATTTATACATTAAAATAACAAATAAACATGTACTTAACACTAGCTTGGCGGAACATATGGAGGAATAAACGGAGGAGTTTTATTACCATTGGTTCCATAACATTTGCTGTTTTTCTGGCCTGTATTATGCGGTCGATGCAGCTTGGATCTTACGAACGGATGATCGAAAATGCGGCACGGTTTTATACCGGCTACATCCAGGTTCATGAAAAAGGATATTGGGATGATAAAACCATCGACAATAGCTTTGATTACAACAGCTCACTGATATCAAGTATTGAAGAAACACCTGGTGTTCTGGTTGCCGTGCCCCGTGTAGAATCTTTTGCCCTGGCAGCTTATGGTACCAAAACAAAAGGGGTTATGGTACTTGGCGTCATGCCTGACAAGGAAAATGAATTGACCCTGGTGCAGGATAAATTGGTAGAAGGATCCTTTTTAGCTGATGATGATAAATCTGTTGTCATATCCCAGGGTTTAGCGGAATACCTGAAAATGAGTCTTGGCGATACCATTATTATCATCAGCCAGGGATACCATGGTGCAAATGCTGCGGGGATATATCCGATTAAAGGGATAGTAAAATTTCCGGTTCCGGTGCAAAATAATGGCACCATCTATCTTCCATTGAAAGAGGCTCAGTGGTTTTATAACCTGGAAAGTCAACTTACAAGCATTGCTCTGGTGGTAGATAAAGCCAAGCATGTAGATCGAATCGTAGCTGAAATTAGTCGCAAGGTGGATGCCGAAGCCCTTGAGGTGATGGGATGGCGTGACCTGATGCCAGATTTGGTTCAGGGCATTGAGATCGATAACATTAGCGGACAGGTTATGTTATGGGTGTTATATGCAGTGATTGGTTTCGGAATGTTCGGTACTTTTTTAATGATGACTGCAGAGCGGATGTATGAATTTGGCGTCATGATGAGTGTTGGCATGAAGCGGCTCTTAATGCAGTTTACCATATTTATTGAGATGGCCATGATGACCTCTATTGGGGTACTGGTAGGGGTGGCGATCAGTTTGCCAATTCTCATATATTATTATAACAACCCCATATTTATGAGTGGGGAATCTGCCCAAGCCATGGAGAATTTTGGCGTTGAGGCAGCCTATTTCTTTTCGCTTCAGCCTTCCTTATTTTATAACCAGGCATGGGCCATCTTTTTCATGGCGCTCATCCTTAGCTTATATCCATTAATTGTGATTTGGAAGTTGAAACCTGTAAAAGCGATGCGGGAAGGGATATGATAGTTGATTTGAGATTGGGTAATGATGTGGTCATTATTCCAATTAGAATAGAATATTAACACATTTAAATAATAATAATATGATACTTAAAATTGCCTGGAAAAACGTTTGGCGAAGCCGTGGCCGCAGTATGGTGGTGATGGGGGCCATTGTAGTGGGTATTTGGGCGCTTTTGTTTGGAACAGGGTTTATGAATGGCTTTATGGTCAGTTATATGGCCGATATCATCAACCATGATGTTTCCAACATTCAAGTCCATCATCCCGATTTTAAAACAGACTACGATTTAAAATATTTTATCCCTGACGGGGAAAAGAAAGCACAGGAAGTCCGAAGCTGGCCGGGAGTACGAGGGGCTACAACACGAACCATTGTGAATGGCATGATTGCTTCCACACGTAAAGCTTCCGGCACACAGATCCGGGGAATTGATGTGCAAAATGAAGCCTTTGTTACCCGGCTCGATTCATTGATTTCGGAGGGCAAATATTTTGAAGGAATAAAGAGAAATCCGATTGTGATAGGTGAGAAGTTGGCCATGGAGCTAAAGGTAAAATTGCGCTCAAAAGTGGTAATCACCTTCAATGATGGCAATGGCGACATTACCTCAGCGGCCTTTCGGATCGTTGGGATTGTTAAAAGTTCTTCCATCAAAATAAACGGCCAATATGCCTTCGTGCGCAAGGCTGATCTCCACAAAGTACTAGCAAACGGCAACCATGTTCATGAATTGGCAATAGTTACCGAAGCCCAAGTGGATGAAGAAGCGCTTGTGGCCAAATACAATGCGCAATATAAGGGAGACCTTGCTGAGTCCTGGCGTATCATCGCTCCGGAACTTGCCTTTATGCAGGAAATGTATAGCCAGATGCTTTATATTCTGCTGGTGATCATTATGCTGGCTTTGGTATTTGGAATCGTAAATACGATGCTCATGGCCGTGCTCGAGCGTATGCGTGAGTTAGGAATGTTGATGGCGATCGGTATGAACAAACTTCGCGTTTTCCTTATGGTCATGGTAGAAACGATCTATTTATCCATTATTG
>JAUUZS010000249.1 GCA_030589835.1 Cyclobacteriaceae bacterium | reverse complement strand
TTTCTGGTGTATTGTCGAAGATATTGTGGTGCCTGAAATGGAAAATAGACGAGGTCCAAAAGAGGAGTGGGGCATTACGGAAGGTAAAAAGCGGCGAATCCCAAATCTTACGAAAAAGTCAGAAAAGAAAGTTGGCAAATGGAATGCTATGATTATCGAGTGCCTCGACCGGGAAATAAAGGTATGGGTCAATGGTGATTTGGTAAACCATGGACACGACTGCACCACCAATAAAGGCCAGGTAGCAGTGCAAGCCGAAGGATCAGAGGTTGAATTTAGGAAAATTGAATTGACACCAATTTCACAGCTTAGCAAATAATTTTGATGGGCCAAATGAAAGTATTGAGGTCATACTAAAGCAATACTTTGTGCCCGTCTTAGTAATTCATTGGAGTAGTTCAAGAGGCACGCCTAGCTGATTAGATAGTTCCGCAGCATTTTTTTTGGCTGTTTTTTTGTTGTTTGTTTGCACGAAATATTCCATTTGCTCAGAATCCGAAAAGAGCGCAATGGTGCATTGGGTCGATTGGCTATTGTAGGTCGGGGAAATGCCAATTGGTGTATTCCAGGAGCTGGTTTTCTGTGAGGTAAGGATTACATTTTCGAATGTTTGGCAATGCATCCCATTTCCCTGTTTTTATTCCAAAAATAGTGGTATAGTTTCTAATTCGTTTTTACATCAATTTCAAGCCCTTGGAAATTCATTCTTAAGGCCATGCCAATAAATACAGCAGCTGATCCAACAACGATAATCCGGATCATGGAAATGCCGGGGTCGAAAAGCCAGGGACTAGACCAGGCAAATAGTCCTGCTAAAATAAAAATAGAGCCCAATTTGCCGGCATCACCAAAAAGATACCCCGTCTTCATATCAAACATCTATTCTGCTTTTCCCGTTTCTACAAGATCGTTTATAGATGTCCCATCAATTATTACGTCTGTCAGCACGGCTTCCCCTTCATTAATTTTTACGAGGGCGTAGGCAGTAATGCTGGAATTTACCTGAGCATCGGCATATATTTTTTCTGCTTCAGGAGCCTTGAATTCTTCCATATAATATCGTTTGAAAGGGTAATTGATGGTGATAAAGGCGGTATCATTTTGTGCTCTTACGTATCCAATTTTGGCTTTTACATAATCGATGTGTTCTTCCGGCGGCACTTTAGATAAATTTTCTATTTCTGCAAAACCATCCTGATTTTCATAAAGGAACACAAAAACGTCATCTCCTCTTTCGAATTGAAGAGTGTCAGTGGTTTTAAAACTCGTATGATCAAAATCCAAGGTGATATATTTCCCCCGAAAGGGGTCGTTAGGATCAATGGGAGCCGTTTTGAATTTAAAATCCTTCCCTGTTTTAATAATATATTCGTTATCATAAATCATCGAGGCAGGAATGTATAATTGCACGGCTGCAACAATAATAAAAGCAATGAGTAAAAGGTATTTATTCTTCATTCTTCCTTCTTTTTTTTAGCATTAGATAATTTGCTGTAAAAAATCCTGCTCCTACCATAATAAATAATAATCCACGGATAATGAAACTTATATTCGTATCGAAAAACCTGCACATAACCAGGGCTGTAATAATGAGTAGACCATAATTGAGAATCCCCAGATGATTCTGGATGCTTCCTTTCCTGATGGTCATCAAGCCCAAAGCAAATGCCAACAAATTGACGGCGATCATAGCGAGCAGGGGTGAGGAAATACCAATAATAAAAATGGGAATAAAGAGGATGAACGCAATTTCCATGAAGCTGATCCTTTTCCAGGATTGAATGCTCCTTTGTCTGATCAATAATGCCAAAGCCAAAATTGTGATCACAGTGAGGGTATAAAATTCAGGCGCCTGAAGGATTTCAACTTCAAATGTTGCCAAATCATTCCAAAACCAATCAAAACTCAAAGTCAGAAGTAAGATGATGGTTCCTGCTGAGCCCAATAAGGTATAGGCATTATTTCTCATCGATTGGGTTTTAAATTGGGGCGTGTTTCCAATTATATAGAGTAATCCGAACAAACTGATATAGGAAATAAACATGAGTTCTTCTGCTTTTTGAGATAATGTCCCGAGGCAAATGATGACTGACAAGGGCAATAGCCAATTATGGAAAATCAGAAAATTCCCATTTGATTTATTCCTGAGCAAAGAAATGTAATGAGGTAACAATAGCGCCAACACCAGCCAATATTCGTAGGAATGAGCACTAGAATAGTTCCAATAGTTGGTCTCGCAGGCGTAGAAGGTGATGCCGGCAAGCACGAGCAGAGAAGTAATGGAGGATTTCATGACATATACCACAGGAAGGCACAGCAGCATCCATGTCAGTAAAAATGAACTCAAATTCCCTGGAATGTTATAAATCTGGCTGATCAGGGAAATACTTGCCCCAACTGTAAAAAAAAGAAATGCGGAAGTACTTTCTTTCCAAACCGGTTTTCTAGATTGTTTCATGAGTGCATACCCACAAATTATCTGGCCGATGATTAAAGGCAGAAAAGCTAAAGCTGTTTTGGTGCGTTTTGACAGATCATCCCAATTGTGGGCGATGATGAGGATTATGCCCAGGCCAACCAATATCGCACCTAATATGCCAAAGACAATAAATAGTCTGTTTTGGGATTTATCGGATTCCTTCTGGTAGTAAGTCTGAATATTTGAAGCGACATCATCGGAAATGATACCAGCTTTTTGCAGCTCCGGAAGCGCTTTCAGTATATTTTTAGACATTAAAAAATGGTTTAGTTAAACAGAAAGGTACTAAATTTTGTTGAAAAATGCATTTCGTACACCCTTCAAGTTATAGGATTGAAGAATGAAATGATTTTTGTAGGAATCCTTTATTGGATTTTTATTAAATTATAACCCGATTTAAATTGACTTTTATGAAATCATTCGTCCTTTATTTTATCGTAACATTTTTCATTATGATTAGCCCATCAAATGCTCAGGAGCAGGAATCAAGTAACATCACTAAGGATAGTGAAATCCCTTATCGACAAATTCCTGAATATCCGGAAGTATATACGCCGGAAAATGTGGCTGCAAGAATGATTGATGGACTTGGGTATCGGTATTATTGGGCGACCTTAGGATTGAGAGAAGAGGATTTGGAGTATAAGCCCAGTGAAGATTCCAGAACAACAGGTGAAACCATTAACCATATTTATGGACTTTCACGGTTCATTTTGGGTGCTCCCAGAAGCACAACAAATGAAGAATTGACTTTCAAGGAAAAACGAAAAAGAACGCTGGATAATTTCCTATTGGCAAGTGATCGTCTGAAGGAAGCCGAAGGAGAAAAGCTAGAAGATTTCAAACAAAATTTTCCATACTGGAATATCATTAACGGTCCGATCTCAGATGCGATTTACCATACCGGACAAGTTGTGGCTTACCGCAGAGCTTCCGGTAATCCTATCCATCCGGGGGTTAGTGTTTTTTCGGGGAAGACTAAAGAGTAGGATAATTTAATACTGAGGTCATTTGAAATGTCTGGATCAAACCTCATTCTTTAAGATCAATGTTTTGTTTTGAAGAAAGGGAGAGCTAACGAGAGAGGTCTAAAATGATTCGACAGTTTGCTTGATGATCACTTTATGCAATTGTTTCAAATAGCTGAAAAAGCTGCCTCTTTCTTCCGTCTTTTTTATTTTTCGCTCAAATGATGATTCCTGAAGTAAATAGGAAGCTATAAAATTATGGTGTGCAATAAACTTTTTTTCCTTTTTTGAAGCAGCAGCATCCTGATGAGTTGTTGCACTAACATTAACTATGCACTCACTCTTTTTTGCTATTGCGCCATCATCTTTAGAGGACCAGCCATCAAAGGAGGTGACGGCCAAAAAACTAAGGCAAGCGCCAAAGGCAATCAATAATTTTTTTAAGCGATTAGTGTGCTTTAACGTTTGGTTTTTATAAGTTGTTGTCATAGGTGACATGGTAATATGATTGTCTGCGTGCTTTTCTTCAAGATTGGTGCCATAATTATAACTGCTTTATAATGAGGAGAAAACAATAATATTAAGCTCCGTTGTGTTCGTTTTCGTTCACTAATGTTCCAGATATCGAACAAATAAAATAACTTTCCGGACATGCTTATCATCAATATCCTTCTCCATATACTATACAATCGAAAGATAAATTTATCCTCCGATTGTATGGTAAGGTATAATTCTAAAGGAAATCTATACGTGAAATTTTTCCTTTATATTTTCTGTCACCACTTTACCATCAAATAGGTTGATGATCCGGTGTGCATAGTTGGCATCATAAGGAGAATGGGTCACCATGATGATGGTTGTTCCTTCTTCGTTGAGCTGCGAAAGTACCTTCATCACCTCTTCGCCATTTGCTGAATCAAGGTTACCAGTGGGCTCATCCGCAAGAATAAGCTTTGGTTTTGCAACAATTGCTCTTGAAATCGCTACCCTTTGCTGCTGGCCTCCGGAAAGCTGTTGCGGAAAATGATTTCTTCTGTGCATGATGTTCATTCTTTCCAGCACAGCTTCTACTTTTTCTTTTCTTTCTGATGATGGGACTTTGAGGTATAATAATGGCAATTCGACATTTTCAAAAACTGTAAGTTCATCAATTAGGTTAAAGCTTTGAAAAACGAAACCTATAGAACCTTTTCTGAGTTGGGCTCTTTGTCTTTCAGAATACTTCGATACCTCATTTTCCCCAAAATGATACTCTCCTTCTGAAGGATTATCGAGCAATCCCAGGATATTGAGCAAAGTAGATTTTCCACATCCCGATGGCCCCATGATGGCTACAAATTCCCCATCTTTCACTTCTACACTGATGCTATTTAGTGCTGTGGTTTCTACTTCTTCAGTAGTATAGATTTTTGTTAGATTGTTGATTTTGATCATGATTAATCTATTTATGTTAGTTATTTTAATAATAATACTTCATTGTCTCCAAAGTGATCGTAAGAAGAAGTGATTACCTTTTGACCTGCTTCCAGACCTCCCATTACTTCAAAAAATTCAGAATTCTTTCGGCCCAATCGAATGTCTTTTCGGACTGCCCTACCTCCATTTTCATCCACGAGGAATACCCAGTTTCCGCCACTATCTTTATAAAACCCTCCCATAGGAAGTAATAGCGCTTTTGCTGAATTTCCTAATTCCAGTCTGATTCGTACAGACAAACCTCTTTTGAAAGATTCTGGTTGTTCACCTGTAAATTCCATATCCACTTCAAAACGACCTTCAGTAACCGAAGGATAAATTTTGGTAATCACCAATCCGTAACTCTCTTGTGATTGGTTAAAAGAACCATGTAGTCCGATATCAACCCTTGGCAGATATAGCTCATCGATACGTACACGTATTTTATATACACCCAGCACATCCAACTGTCCTATGCGCTCTCCTCGTACCATGGATTGTCCTAATTCGTGATCGGGAGTCATCAATTGCCCATTGATCGGTGCGCGTACTACAAGATTGTCCAGGATCATATTCACACCCTTTAAACTTTGGCGCATTCTGTTTTCCGAAGCATTTAATTCCTGAAGTTGAGTCATTCTGGCTGTTGAATCTGCCTGGTAAGAGGCATATGTCAATTTCTTCCTAATTTTATTGTACTTATACTGTTCTTCTATCTGTTCAAATTCCCTCTTTGAAATCAAATCTTTTTCAAATAATGTTTTGTATCGCTCGAATTGAGGTTTCAGCAAATTTATCTGCAAGTCGATCTCTGCAAGGCGTTGTTGCTGATTCAGATCGTTTTGGTTTAGCGACAATCGAGTAGTAGTGGAGCGGTTTATTTGTTCATAGATCGATGCTTGCTGGTTCAGCACCTGTAGCTCCAGCGTGCTGTTGGCTAGCCTGAGGATGACATCTCCTGTAACTACCAAATCCCCGGTTTCCTTTTCGATGGATTGAATGATGCCTCCTTCTTTGGCATCCAGATATCTGGTTGTACCGGCGAGTACTGTTCCGGTAACAGGAATAAAATCCTGAAAAACACCATAGGAAACCTCTGCTACAGTAATTTTTTCCAGATCTACATTCAATTTTGAACGCTTGTCTGCAAAGAAAAAACTATACAGTACAAAAGAAACAAATAACAAACCTACCGCATACAGTGAGATACGCTTAAAAGTCCAAATCTTTTTTTTAATCTTTCTATCCATCTTTTTAAAAAATAAAATCAAAATTCCTTAGCCAACAAATGTGCCAAATATAAAAACCTCTAAATCAGTCTTATATATACTATTTGTAATGGGATTACGTTCATTGACGAACGGCCATGTCCGTTAGCGAACACAACATTTATATTTTAAAAACAAAAATGAATTAATTGATGTGCATTCAATCAATATTGCTATAATTACATGGATTTTAGTAGGAATCGTACAGGAAACCAGTATTTGATATGTATAATAATTTGGAAATTGTGTTCCCTGAGTGCGAAATTAGAAGCTTGTATTCCGAAATATTTATGTAATTTTTATTTTAATGTTCGGATCGCTTAATAGTAAGAAAAACATCCGCAGGATATTATAAAAAATGATTCAAAAGGCAAATAAAACAGGAAGAGTTCTCATCG